>NZ_JBSVVZ010000054.1:0-46206 GCF_054071875.1 Pseudomonas sp. SDO524_S393
AGCCTGTAAACCATGTCCCCGGTTAGAAATGTAAACGATGTCTCCGGTTTGTACCCGGGCAAGCCCGCTCCCACAGTTGAGATGAAAAGCACCCGGTCACCGGGATTGGATGATGCTCAACCGCTCGCCCACCACCATCTCGGTAATCCAGTCCACCAGGATCGAGGTGTAGGCCTGTTGAGACACCGGGTCACTCAACGAATGGTCCGCCCCGTCGATGATGCGATGCGTCAGGGAATGGGTCTGCTGACACGCCGCGCGGTAACTCATGATGGTGGCGTGGGGCACGTGGTCATCGGTTTCCGACTCGACGATCAGCACATCCCCGGTAAATTGCGCACAGGCATGCAGGGCGCGATTGGTTTCGGCGTGGACCAGGGTGCTGCGGTAATCCAGCAAGTCGGCCTTGTCCAGGTCCCGCTTGGGCTTGAGCCACTCCTGGTCGCGGTACAACGCCGGGACCCGCAGCGCCAGCCAGCGTACCTGACGCAATGAAGTCAGAATTGCCGCGAGGTAGCCGCCATAACTGGTCCCCACCACCGCCACAGCCGAGGTGTCGATGGCCGGGTGCGAGAGCAGGCGATCATAGGCCGCCAACAGGTCGCGCAGGTTGTCTTCACGGGTCACCCGGGACAGTGGAATGCCGCTGCCGGTATGGCCGCGCAGGTCGAACGTCAGGCACACGCAGCCCAGGCCCGCGATGCCTTTGGCACGTTCAAGGTCGCGCTCCTGGCTACCGCCCCAGCCGTGCACAAACAACACGCCTGGCACTTTGGACTTGGGGCTCAGAAAGGTGCCGCTCATCTGTTCCTCGTCGATGTCGATCGTGATGCTTTCGCTTCTAGCCGTCATAAGGTTCAACCGTCACGTACTTGAGAAGAAAGTCGCTGTTTTGCGCCGGCCCTCGGTACACCTCGACGGCATCCGCCGGCAATGCCTGGTCCACATAGGTCTCCACCGAAGACACGCGGATGGCGCGCAGGTCCGGATCGTCGACAAAGCTCTGCAACGCCGCGACTTCCGCGCTGCTGGCCCCGCCCATGCGCCAGGATTGTTCGAGCACGCCGCTGCGTCGCTGACCTGCGTTGTCCAGGCCTTGAGCGATGTCGTAGTTGCGTCGGGAGGCGTAGAAGCCAGGGTAGGCTTCATCGGCAGCGGTATCGAAGACTTGGGCCTGTTCGATGGCCTGGCGAACGTCATCCGCCAGGCCGAGCTCGAGCAAGTCCTCGTAATAGCCCGGGACCACCAACAGAGTGGAACCGCCGTAAACGTCTTCACCCTGCCCGTCCTGCGTGAGGTATTGCTCACCGCAGTAGCTGATCACGTGATTGCCGATAAAACTCTGGCCGACACTGTGGGTGATCACATTGTGCAGGTCCTGTTCCAATACCACGCCTTGTGCAAATGATTGCGCCATGTCGGGACGCGCCAGCAGCGCGTCGAACGCATCGAGGCTGTGGATAACTTCCTGGCCGCGCCCGGCGCAGGCATGCACCGGTTTCACCCGCAATGGACCCCTGTGCAGCAGGCGCGTGGCCGCTGGCCGGGCATCTTCCAGGGCAAACACGCTGAAGCCATCCAGTACGACGTTTCGTACACGCTCGCAAAACAAGGACGACCAGCCTTCGGGCGCTTTCGCAGTTGGGCCCAGCAGCCCATGGCTGATGGCTTTGGTGCCGATGAAGTCGTGTTCGACATAACCGCCCCACAGGTCCTCAGGGCCCTTGATGTTCAGCGCGTGGGCCTGGGCGGCACCGACCAGGGTTTGCGTCGGTACCAGGTACAGCTCACGGCCTGAATGCAGCGCCGGATCGTAGCTGCCGCCAAAGCGCAGCCCGAGAATTTGCGCCAGCCAACGTGCCAGGGCACGGTTGGTTTCGACTTCATGCACGGGCGCACCCTCTCGGGTGGAATGCGCAACGACGAGTTTGTTGCGTTGAGTCGGGGTCATGCGTCCCCCTTGGCCAGCCGGCCTTGTGTGTAGAGGGACGGTTGCAGGGATCAGGCCAGGCCAGGTTTGCTGCGTGGGGCTGTGAAATCAGACAGTTGCGAACCAAGCGATGGCAGTTGGCCTGTTTGATTCTGCACGACGCCGCTTGAACACGGTGGCGTTCTGCACGATTCACACCCCAAAACGGCTGCGGTAATCGCTGGGGGTCATGCCGGTGATTTTCTTGAAGAGGGCGCGAAACGTGCTGGGGTCCTGGTAACCCACGGTCCAGGCGATGTGATCGAGGGTGTCGTTGGTGAATTCGAGCATCTGCCGGGCCTTGCCCACGCGCAGGTGCTGGCAGTATTCGGTGGGTTTAAGGCCGGTGGCATTGCGAAAGCGCCGCAGGAAGGTGCGCTCTTCCAACCCCGCTTCCTGCGCCATTGCCGCGATGGAGACATCCACCGCGCCACGGGCCTGCAACCCGTGCTGGACCTTGAGGATTGCAGCGTCGCCATGGCCGAGAATCGGCGCGAAATTGCTGCCGCACTGGCTCATGCTGGCGCTGTGTTCGATCACCAGAAAGCGCGCCGTTTCGGCCGCGATGCTCGGCCCCATCAGACGATCCACCAGGCGCAGGCCCAGCTCGGACCAGGCCATCAGGCCGGCGGTGGTGATCAGGTCGCCGTCATCGACGATGGGTTTATCCGCCTCCAGGCGCACCTGCGGATAACGAGCAGCAAAGGACTGTGCCGACGACCAATGGGTGGTGGCGCTGCGCCCGTCGAGCAAGCCGCTGCGCGCCAGCATGATCGAGCCGATGCACACGCCGCCCAACACCGTGCCCGCCGCATGTTGCTGACGCAGCCACGCCAACAGCGCGGGCGGTGCCTGGTCGTCGGTGAACTCGCCAATGGCCGGGGGCACCAACACGGCCATCATCGGTTGGTCGGGCCCGGGATGGCTGTCGAAGGTTCGCGCCGGCGTGCCTTGGTCATCCACCAACCAATGGCTGACCCGCAGCAAGGGCCGCTGTGCGCTCGGATGCTCGGCGGCAATGCGGTTGGCCACGCCGAATAAATCGGTCAGGCCATGCACAGCGGCCAGTTGCGCGCCCCGGTAGATCAGCACGCCCACTTCAACGACGAGCATTGTCAGTTTTCCCCCTGTTATTGTCGGTGCAGCCAATTCTCGCTACTGGCGCCAGCTAAGATACTGAGCCCATCAACCCATCACGAGGCAACACACATGGCCAAGCAAGCGCTCATCCTAATCGATATCCAGAACGACTACTTCCCCCAGGGCAAGTGGCCGCTCGCCGGCGTGGAAGCCGCTGCGGACAAGGCCGCCCAGGTGCTGAAGGCGTTTCGTCAGGCCGGCAACGCGGTGATTCACGTGCGTCATGAGTCGACGTCGCAAGACGCGCCCTTTTTCGTTCCGGGCTCGGAAGGCGCGCACTTGCATCCCAAAGTGCTGAACGAGGGCAATGAGCCGGTGGTGGTGAAACACTTCATCAATGCGTTCCGTGACACGAACCTGCGCACCCTGCTGGAACAGCGCAGCATTACCGAGGTGGTAGTGGTCGGCAGCATGAGCCACATGTGCATCGACGGCGTGGCGCGGGCGGCGGCGGACCTGGGCTACAAAGTGACGGTGATTCACGACGCCTGTGCCACGCGGGACCTGGAGTTCAACGGGCAAGTGATCCCGGCTGAGCAGGTGCACGGGGCTTATATGACGTCTCTGGCGTTCGGCTATGCGAGCGTGGTGTCGGCGGATGAGTACCTGAAGGTGCAAGCGGCGGCGGCCTGACCGCCCCTTGCATGCGCGACCTCAGCGGGTCGCGATGATGAACAGGCGCGGGAAGGGCAGCAGCACGGTGCCATCAGCCAGGGCCGGATAGGCCTGGGTGATCCGCGCCTTGTAGTCCTGCAGGAAGGCGGCTTTTTCAGCGTCGGTCAACGGTGCCAAAAATGGCCGCAGGGCCGATGCCTTGAACCACTCCACCACCGCAGCGTGATCCGCCAGCGGGTGCAGGTAGGTGGTGCGCCACACATCGACGGTGCTGCAATGCGGGCTCAGCAGCTCGTAGTAGTAGCTCGCGGAGTGACGCTCGTTGTGTTTGACCGCCCCGATCCTCGCAGCCCATGGGCCGTCGGCGGCGACTTCGCGCGCCAGCCGGTGCGCGGGCTCGTCGAGGTTGTCCGGGGTCTGCACCGCCAGCGTGCCGCCGGGCGCCAACTGGTTGACCAGGTGCGGGTAGAGCGTGGCGTGATTCGGCAGCCATTGCAGCGAAGCGTTGGCCAGGATCACATCGAAGGATTGCGCCGGGCGCCAGTCGCCGATGTCCGCCAACTCGAAGCTCAGCGCCGGCAGGCGCTTGCGCGCGTCGGACAGCATGTCATCGGAGCTGTCCATGCCGGTGACCTGCGCCTGGGGGAAACGCTCGGCCAGGACTTCGGTGGAGTTGCCGGGGCCGCAGCCCAGGTCGACCGCTGTGCGCACATCACTGTCGGGAATGGCCGCGACCAAGTCACGGACGGGACGGGTGCGCTGTTGTTCAAACAGCGTGTATTGCTTGGCGGACCAGGTCATCACGGCTTCCTTCTTGTTGAGGTGATCTACAGCCTAAATCTTGTGAGCCATGAGAACAAATGCCAGGATTGGAGCCCTCCCATACCTGAAAAGTATTCCTATGTTGGAACTTCGCCAACTCAGAGCCTTTGTCGCCATTGCCGAAGAAGGCTATATCACCCGCGCCGCCGAGCGCCTGGGGATGCAACAACCGCCGCTGACCCGACTGCTGCAAAGCCTTGAAGCCGAACTGGGCGTGGCGTTGATGGAGCGTCTGCCCCGTGGCGTGCGGCCAACCCCGGCCGGGCTGGCCTTGCTGGAGGAGGCGCGGGATATCCTGGCGCGCACCGAAGGGGTTGTCGACGTGGTGCAACGCGCCGCCCGCGGGGAACACGGACGACTGGCCATCGGCTTTACCAGCTCGGCGGCACTGCACCCTTTTGTGCCCAGCGTCTTGAGGCGGTTTCGCGAAACCTTTGTCGGCGTCTCGGTGGTGCTGGAAGAGGCCGGCACCGGCGAACTGCTGGACGCGCTGGTGCACGAGAAACTGGACGCGGCGTTTATCCGCTCGCCGCTCAGCGGCACGCAGTCGTTGCAGGACGAACCTATCCTGGTGGAGCCCATGCTGCTGGCGCTGCCCACCGACCATCCCCTGGCCATCACGTCAGGCCCTCCCCTGCCCTTGGCCGCATTGGTGAACGAATCCTTCGTACTCTACCGACGCCGCGTCGGGCTGGGGTTGTATGACGCGATCCTGGTGGCGTGCCGTGAAGCCGGGTTCAGCCCGCAAGTGGTGCAGGAAGCACCGCGCATGACCGCAACGCTAAGCCTGGTGGCGGCGGGGCTTGGCGTGTCCATCGTACCGGCGTCGATGCAACGGCTGCGCGGGGACGGCATTGTGTACCGGGAACTGACCGAGTGCCGCAGCCTGGTGGCGCCGCTGCACCTGGCAACGCGGGTTGGGGAAGGTTCGGCGGTATTGCGCCGGTTCAAGGAGATGGTGGTGAGGGCGGCGACGGATGCCTGATCCCGGACAATAAAAAACCCCCGAGGCCTGGGCCTGCGGGGGTTTTGGGCGTTCTGGGGCGTGGGCCTTAGAACGGAATATCGTCATCAAAGCTGTCAAAGTCAGCTGCCGGCTGCGGTGCCGGCTGCTGAGGGGCCGGACGCGATTGTTGCTGCGGTGCCGGGCGCGACTGCTGTGGACGTGGCGCCGAGTTGGACATGCCGCCCTGGCCCTGCTGGTCGCCCTGTGGACGGCCACCCAGCAACTGCATGGTGCCTTGCATGTCGACGATGATTTCGGTGGTGTAGCGCTTGATACCGTCTTTTTCCCACTCGCGGGTTTGCAGCTTGCCTTCGATGTAGACCTGCGAGCCTTTGCGCAGGTACTCACCGGCGATCTCGGCGACCTTGCCGAACATCGACACGCGGTGCCACTCGGTTTTCTCGACCTTCTGACCGGTCTGCTTGTCGGTCCACTGCTCGCTGGTTGCCAGACTCAGGTTGGTCACGGCGTTACCGTTCGGCAGGTAGCGAACCTCGGGATCCTGGCCGCACGTACCGACCAAAATGACTTTGTTAACCCCACGGGCCATAACATTCTCCTAGGCTGGGCGCGCGTCCGGCACTGGGTTGACCAGTTGCTCGAGGGTCGCGCGGTCCAATAATTCGGTGTCCAATTTGATGTAGATGGCCGCTTCTTCCGCAACCACTACGGCGTCTGTTACCCCAACAACGGCCTTCAGGCGCTCGACCAAGCCAGCTTCGCGGATCGCTTCGGGCGATAACGGCAAGCGCAGGCTCGTCACATAGGGAGGTTCGCGCATGGTAACAGCAAAGGCCAACCAAAGTGCAGCCAGCCCGGCGCATCCCAGGAACACAACCGACAAACCGCCATGCTGGAACATCCAGCCGCCCATGATGCCGCCCAGTGCAGAACCGAGGAACTGGCTGGTGGAATACACCCCCATCGCCGTGCCCTTGCCACCGGCAGGTGAAACCTTGCTGATCAGCGACGGCAACGATGCTTCCAGCAGGTTGAAGGCGGTGAAGAACACCACCGTCCCCACCACCAGCGAGCGCAGGCTGTCGCCGAACTGCCAGAAGAATAGCTCAGTGAGCATCAATGTCCCGACGGCGCCCAGGAGAACTCGTTTCATTTTGCGTTTCTTCTCGCCATAGATGATGAACGGGATCATGGCGAAGAACGAAATCAGCAGTGCAGTCAGGTAGACCCACCAGTGCTGCTCCTTGGGCAGCCCGGCTTTTTCGACCAAGGCCAGGGGCAGCGCAACGAAGCTGCACATGAGCATGGCGTGCAATACGAAGATACCCAAATCCAGGCGTAGCAGGTCCGGATGTTTGAGTGTCGGCAACAAGGCCTTGCGTGCCACACCCGATTCGCGGTGCTGCAAGGTACCCGTGGAGCGCGGCACCATGAAGGCCACGATCACGATGCCGAACAGCGCCATGCCGCCGGTGGCGAGGAACAGCCCGTGCAGGCCGAAGGCACGGGTGAGCAGCGGCCCGACCACCATGGCCACGGCGAACGACAGGCCGATGGTCATACCGATCATGGCCATGGCTTTGGTGCGATGTTGTTCGCGGGTCAGGTCGGAGAGCAAAGCCATGACGGCGGCGGAAATCGCCCCGGCACCCTGCAGGATACGTCCGGCGATCACGCCCCAGATCGAGTCGGCCTGTGCGGCCAGCACACTGCCCAGGGCAAAGACGATCAAGCCCAGATAAATGACGGGGCGACGGCCAATGCGGTCGGAAATGATCCCGAAGGGAATCTGAAAAATCGCCTGGGTCAGGCCATAGGCGCCAATGGCCAGGCCGATCAGTGCGGGGGTCGCTCCTGCGAGATCCATTCCATAGGTGGCCAGTACCGGCAACACCATAAACATGCCAAGCATACGGAATGCGAACACCAGGGCCAGACCGCTTGCCGCGCGGGTCTCGCCGCCACTCATGCGTTCGCTGTGGGGATCGTGCATGGAAAAACCTCGTGTGAACCGGCGGCGATTCTATCAGTCCCACCGATAGAGAGGGTATATGCGGCGCTTTGCCGCGCAGGTTTCATGCAAGGCGCCGAGCGGCAATCGGGCAGTGTATATTCATCCAGTCTTTCGACGTATACTCCGGCATCATTTTCGCCCGCCGTGCGAGGCCATCTTGGACAAGATCCTGATTCGTGGGGCTAGAACCCACAACCTGAAGAACATCGACCTGACCCTGCCCCGGGACAAACTGATCGTCATCACCGGCTTGTCCGGGTCGGGCAAATCGTCCCTGGCGTTCGACACGCTGTATGCCGAAGGTCAGCGCCGCTACGTGGAATCCCTGTCGGCCTACGCCCGGCAGTTTCTGTCGATGATGGAAAAGCCTGACGTCGACACCATCGAAGGCCTGTCGCCGGCGATCTCCATCGAGCAGAAGTCGACCTCCCACAACCCCCGCTCCACCGTGGGCACCATCACCGAAATCTACGACTACCTGCGCCTGCTGTACGCCCGTGTCGGCACGCCGCGCTGCCCGGACCACGATATTCCGCTGGAGGCCCAGACCGTCAGCCAGATGGTCGACCTGGTACTGGCCCAGCCCGAAGGCGCCAAGCTGATGCTGCTGGCTCCGGTGATTCGCGAGCGCAAGGGCGAACACCTGTCGGTCTTTGAAGAGCTGCGCGCGCAAGGCTTCGTCCGTGCACGCATCAACGGCAAGCTGTACGAACTGGACGAAGCGCCCAAGCTCGATAAACAGAAGAAGCACTCGATCGATGTAGTGGTCGACCGTTTCAAGGTGCGTGCAGACCTGCAACAGCGCCTGGCGGAATCGTTCGAGACGGCCCTGAAGCTGGCGGACGGCATCGCGCTGGTCGCTCCGATGGACGACGAGCCCGGCGAAGAAATCATCTTCTCGGCGCGCTTTGCCTGCCCGGTATGCGGTCACGCCATCAGCGAGCTGGAACCCAAGCTGTTTTCCTTCAATAACCCGGCGGGGGCCTGCCCGACCTGCGATGGCCTGGGGGTGAAACAGTTCTTCGATATCAAGCGCCTGGTCAACGGTGACCTGACGCTGGCAGAAGGCGCGATACGCGGCTGGGACCGACGTAACGTCTACTACTTCCAAATGCTGGGTTCACTGGCATCGCATTACAAGTTCAGCCTCGAGGTGCCGTTCAACGAACTGCCGGCGGAACAGCAGAAAGTGATTCTGCACGGTAGCGGCTCGCAGAATGTCGACTTCAAGTACCTCAATGACCGGGGTGACATCGTCAAGCGTTCCCACCCGTTCGAAGGCATCGTACCGAACCTGGAGCGTCGCTACCGCGAGACCGAATCGGCCAGTGTGCGTGAAGAACTCGCCAAGTTCCTCAGCACACAGCCGTGCCCGGATTGCCGTGGAACCCGCCTGCGTCGCGAAGCGCGCCATGTCTGGGTGGGCGAGAAGACGTTGCCGGCGGTGACCAGCCTTCCGATTGGCGATGCCAGCGATTATTTCGGCGGTCTGAAGCTGACGGGACGTCGTGGGGAAATTGCCGACAAAATCCTCAAGGAAATTCGCGAGCGCCTGCAGTTTCTGGTCAATGTGGGCCTGGATTATCTCTCGCTCGACCGCAGCGCCGACACACTCTCGGGTGGCGAGGCACAACGTATTCGCTTGGCCAGTCAGATTGGTGCTGGCCTGGTGGGCGTGCTGTACATCCTTGATGAACCGTCCATCGGCTTGCATCAACGCGATAACGATCGACTGTTGGAAACCCTGAAACACCTGCGTGATATCGGTAATACGGTGATCGTGGTCGAGCACGACGAAGATGCGATTCGCTTGGCCGATTATGTCGTCGACATTGGCCCGGGCGCAGGCGTACACGGTGGCGCCATCGTGGCCGAAGGCACACCGGCCGAGGTCATGGCCCATCCCGACTCATTGACCGGCAAGTATCTGTCCGGTCGCGTCAAGATCCAGGTGCCGGCCAAGCGCACACCCCGCAACAAGAAGCTGGCGATTCACCTCAAGGGCGCACGCGGCAACAACTTGCGCAATGTCGACCTCGAAATCCCGATTGGCTTGCTGACATGCGTGACCGGTGTGTCGGGCTCGGGCAAATCGACGCTGATCAACAACACACTGTTCCCCCTCAGCGCGACGGCCCTGAACGGCGCAACCACCCTGGAAGCGGCTGCGCACGACAGCATAAAGGGGCTGGAACATCTGGACAAGGTGGTCGATATCGACCAAAGCCCGATCGGGCGTACACCCCGCTCCAATCCGGCGACCTACACGGGGCTGTTCACGCCGATCCGTGAACTGTTTGCCGGTGTTCCGGAGTCACGCTCCCGTGGCTACGGGCCGGGCAGGTTCTCGTTCAACGTCAAGGGCGGGCGCTGTGAAGCTTGCCAGGGCGACGGCTTGATCAAGGTGGAAATGCACTTCCTGCCGGACATCTATGTGCCGTGCGACGTATGCAAGAGCAAGCGTTACAACCGCGAAACCCTGGAGATCAAGTACAAGGGCAAGAGCATCCACGAAACCCTGGAGATGACCATCGAGGAAGCGCGAGAGTTCTTCGATGCCGTCCCGGCTCTGGCGCGCAAACTCCAGACATTGATGGATGTGGGCCTGTCGTACATCAAGCTGGGGCAATCGGCGACCACACTGTCTGGTGGCGAGGCGCAACGGGTGAAGCTGTCCCGTGAGCTGTCCAAGCGCGATACCGGCAAGACCCTGTACATCCTCGATGAGCCGACTACAGGCCTGCACTTTGCAGACATCCAACAGTTGCTGGACGTCCTGCATCGCCTGAGGGACCACGGCAACACTGTGGTGGTGATCGAACACAACCTCGATGTGATCAAGACGGCTGACTGGCTGGTGGATCTCGGACCGGAAGGCGGCTCCAAGGGCGGCCAGATCATTGCGACGGGCACGCCGGAGCAGGTCAGCGAAATGCCGCAGTCTCACACAGGGTACTACTTGAAACCCTTGCTGGAACGCGACCGGGCCTGATGGTGTGTTGGCCCAATAAGAAAGCCCCTGTCACTTTTTGGTGACAGGGGCTTTTTTGTAGGCGGGAATCAGAACTGCGATTGCAGGTAATTCTCCAGACCAATCAGCTTGATCAAACCCAACTGTTTTTCCAGCCAGTAGGTGTGATCTTCTTCGGTGTCGTTCAACTGCACACGCAGGATTTCGCGAGTGACAAAGTCACTGTGCTGTTCGCAAAGCTCGATGCCCTTGCAGAGTGCAGCACGTACCTTGTATTCGAGACGAAGATCCGCCGCCAGCATATCAGGCACAGTGGTGCCCACATCCAGGTCGTCGGGACGCATACGCGGCGTACCTTCAAGCATCAGGATACGACGCATCAGCGCGTCGGCGTGCTGTGCCTCTTCTTCCATTTCGTGGTTGATACGTTCATAGAGCTCGGTAAAGCCCCAATCTTCGTACATGCGCGAATGGATGAAATATTGGTCACGTGCTGCCAGTTCGCCCGTCAGCAACGTGTTGAGGTAATCGATTACGTCGGGGTGACCTTGCATCGCCCTACATCTCCCTGCTTGAAAGTCTGTAGTTTGAACCATGATGACTTGAAGGTCACGGGACCAACGGCAGAAAAGTGAAGTATTTCAGAGAAAAGTGGGTGAAATAACGCAAAAACCGCCCAATTGAGGGCGGTTCTGCTTCTCGTTTAGAGTCAGTTAATCGATACGCCCAACGCTTTTGCGATTCCTTCTCCATAAGCACGGTCGGCCTTGAGGAAGTGCTGCAACTGACGCTGGACTACATCGCTGGAAACACCACCCATCGCACCGGCGATGTTGTTGATCAGCAGCGCCTTCTGGTCATCGTTCATCAGGCGGAACAACGCCCCGGCGTGGCTGTAGTAGTCAGTGTCCTCACGATGATCGTAACGATCTGCCGCGCCGCTCAGGGCCAACGCAGGCTCAGCGTATTGCGGTGCTTGCTTCGGTGCATCGGCGTAGCTGTTTGGCTCGTAGTTAGGCGCTGCACCACCGTTACTGCCGAAGGCCATCGAACCATCGCGCTGATAGCTATTCACCGGGCTGCGTGGAGCGTTCACCGGCAGTTGCTGATGGTTGGTGCCGACACGGTAGCGGTGAGCATCCGCATAGGCGAACACACGACCTTGCAGCATACGGTCCGGAGACAAGCCAACGCCTGGCACCATATTGCTTGGACCAAATGCCGCCTGCTCAACTTCAGCGAAGTAATTCAGCGGGTTGCGGTTCAACTCGAGCTCACCGACTTCGATCAACGGAAACTCTTTCTGCGACCAGGTCTTGGTCACGTCGAACGGGTTCTCATGGTGTGCGTTAGCTTGGGCCTCGGTCATGATCTGGATGCATACGCGCCATTTCGGGAAATCACCACGCTCAATGGCACCGAACAGGTCGCGTTGGGCATAGTCAGGATCTGTACCGGCCAGGCGTGCTGCGTCGGCAGGCGTCAGGTTCTTGATGCCTTGCTTGGTCTTGTAGTGCCACTTCACCCAGTGGCGCTCACCCTTGGCGTTGATCAGGCTGTAGGTATGGCTGCCAAAGCCGTGCATGTGGCGATAGCCATCAGGAATGCCGCGATCCGAAAACAGGATGGTGACTTGGTGCAACGCCTCAGGGGAGTGCGACCAAAAATCCCACATCATCTGTGCGCTTTTCAGGTTGCTTTGCGGCAAGCGCTTTTGGGTGTGAATGAAGTCGGGGAATTTCAGAGGGTCGCGAATAAAGAACACAGGCGTGTTGTTGCCTACGATGTCCCAGTTGCCTTCCTCGGTGTAGAACTTCAGTGCGAAGCCACGTGGATCGCGCTCGGTGTCAGCCGAGCCACGCTCGCCGCCCACGGTCGAAAACCGCAGGAATGTCGGCGTCTGCTTACCTACAGAGGAGAACAGTTTGGCGCTGGTGTACTGGGTGATGTCTTTGGTCACCGTGAACGTGCCATAAGCACCCGACCCCTTGGCATGTACGCGGCGTTCTGGGATGTTTTCACGGTTGAAGTGTGCGAGCTTCTCGATCAGGTGAAAGTCGTCGAGGAGCAGCGGGCCACGCGGGCCAGCGGAACGGGAATTCTGGTTGTCAGCGACCGGAGCGCCGCTGGCGGTAGTAAGGGTTTTGTTCTGGCTCATGCTGAATCTTCCTCAGGTCGGTCTTGGAACTGCCGGCTAATCGGCGTGGGGAGAGTATTGACCAGGAAGATGACACCATCAAATTCATTAAATTGTGCGCACTGATAGAAAATAACTAAGACGTAATCAGAACAAATAGCCTGTTCCTTTATGTCGCACAACTTTTTGAACGCGCACAAAAAACCGGGCACAAGGCCCGGTTCTTCGCTTGCAGACTGTCGTCTTACTCGGCGCTTACAGCTTCGCCGGCAGTAGCACGATCAACCAACTCGACGTACGCCATTGGCGCGTTGTCGCCAGCGCGGAAGCCGCACTTGAGGATGCGCAGGTAGCCACCCTCACGGGTAGCGTAACGCTTGCCCAGGTCGTTGAAGAGCTTACCAACGATAGCTTTCGAACGAGTACGGTCGAAAGCCAGGCGGCGGTTAGCCAGGCTGTCTGTCTTGGCCAGAGTGATCAGCGGCTCGGCTACGCGGCGCAGTTCTTTGGCTTTCGGCAGTGTAGTTTTGATCAGCTCGTGCTCGAACAGCGACACCGCCATGTTTTGGAACATGGCCTTGCGGTGCGAGCTGGTACGGCTCAGGTGACGCCCACTTTTACGATGACGCATGGTTCATTCCTTACCAAACTGAACGTTCGGTGATTACGACGATCAGGCAGTCGCCTTGTCGTCCTTCTTAAGACTTGCAGGCGGCCAGTTGTCGAGGCGCATGCCGAGGGACAGACCGCGGGAGGCCAGAACGTCCTTGATTTCAGTCAAGGATTTCTTGCCCAGGTTCGGAGTCTTCAACAGTTCTACTTCGGTACGCTGAATCAGGTCGCCGATGTAGTAAATGTTTTCCGCCTTAAGGCAGTTAGCCGAACGTACAGTCAGTTCCAGATCGTCAACCGGGCGAAGCAGGATCGGATCGATCTCGTCTTCCTGCTCGATTACCACTGGCTCACTGTCACCTTTGAGGTCGACGAACGCAGCCAACTGCTGTTGCAGGATGGTTGCAGCACGACGGATTGCCTCTTCAGGATCCAGAGTACCGTTGGTTTCCAGATCAATAACCAGCTTGTCCAGGTTAGTACGCTGCTCGACACGGGCGTTTTCCACCACGTATGCGATACGGCGAACCGGGCTGAACGAAGAGTCAAGCTGCAAGCGACCAATGCTGCGGCTTTCGTCTTCATCGCTTTGACGCGAGTCGGCCGGTTCATAACCACGACCACGAGCTACGGTGAGCTTCATGTTCAGGGCGCCGTTAGACGCCAGGTTAGCGATTACGTGATCGGGGTTAACGATCTCGACATCATGATCCAGCTGAATATCGGCAGCGGTAACCACCCCCGAACCCTTCTTCGACAAGGTCAGCGTAACTTCGTCACGGCCGTGCAGCTTGATAGCCAGACCTTTAAGGTTCAACAGGATTTCAATTACGTCTTCCTGTACACCTTCGATGGCGCTGTACTCGTGGAGCACACCGTCAATCTCGGCCTCGACTACTGCACAGCCGGGCATTGAGGACAACAGGATGCGGCGCAGCGCGTTGCCCAGGGTGTGGCCAAAGCCACGCTCGAGAGGCTCGAGCGTGATCTTGGCGCGGGTTGGACTGACAACCTGCACGTCAATGTGACGGGGTGTCAGGAACTCATTTACCGAAATCTGCATGGATGCACCTATTTTCTAGCCCTTACTTACTTGGAGTAGAGCTCGACAATCAGGCTTTCGTTGATGTCGGCGGACAGATCACTGCGAGCTGGAACGTTCTTGAAAACGCCCGACTTCTTCTCAGCATCTACCTCTACCCATTCTACGCGGCCACGTTGGGCGCACAGCTCGAGAGCTTGGACAATGCGAAGTTGGTTCTTTGCTTTCTCGCGAACAGCAACCACGTCACCAGCACGAACCTGGTAGGACGGAACGTTTACGGTCTGACCGTTAACGCTGATCGACTTGTGCGATACCAGCTGACGGGATTCGGCACGAGTCGAACCGAAGCCCATACGGTATACAACGTTGTCCAGACGGCATTCGAGCAGTTGCAGCAGGTTTTCACCGGTTGCACCTTTCTTGCCAGCAGCTTCTTTGTAGTAGCCGCTGAACTGACGCTCGAGAACGCCGTAGATACGACGGACCTTTTGCTTTTCACGCAGCTGGGTGCCGTAGTCGGACTGGCGACCGCGGCGTTGGCCGTGGATGCCTGGTGCTGCTTCGATGTTGCACTTCGATTCGATCGCGCGCACGCCGCTCTTCAGGAAGAGATCGGTGCCTTCGCGACGAGCGAGTTTGCATTTTGGACCAATGTAACGAGCCATTCTTTACAATCTCCTGGATTACACGCGGCGCTTCTTCGGCGGACGGCACCCGTTGTGCGGGATTGGCGTCACGTCGGTGATGCTGGCGATCTTATAGCCACAGCCGTTCAAAGCACGGACAGCAGACTCACGACCTGGACCTGGACCCTTGACGTTAACGTCGAGGTTTTTCAGGCCGTATTCCAGCGCAGCTTGACCAGCACGTTCAGCAGCTACTTGAGCAGCAAACGGGGTGGACTTGC
The DNA here is from genome assembly GCF_054071875.1 of Pseudomonas sp. SDO524_S393. NCBI lineage: Bacteria > Pseudomonadati > Pseudomonadota > Gammaproteobacteria > Pseudomonadales > Pseudomonadaceae > Pseudomonas > Pseudomonas sp. SDO524_S393. The sequence goes on from NZ_JBSVVZ010000054.1 coordinate 15,200, forward strand.
GGGAACCGCGGAAACCCGAACCACCGGAGGTAGCCCAAGACAGCGCGTTACCTTGACGGTCGGTGATGGTCACGATGGTGTTGTTAAAAGAAGCATGGATGTGGGCGATGCCATCAACCACTGTCTTTTTAACTTTTTTACGAGGACGAGCAGCAGGTTTTGCCATGATAATTTTCCTGTCGATTCGCTGGGGCGATTACTTGCGGATCGGCTTACGCGGACCTTTACGGGTACGCGCGTTAGTCTTGGTACGCTGACCGCGTACTGGCAGACCACGACGATGACGCAGACCGCGATAGCAACCGAGGTCCATCAAACGCTTGATTTTCATGTTGATTTCGCGACGCAGGTCACCTTCAGTGGTGAACTTCGCCACTTCGCCACGCAGCTGTTCAATCTGCTCGTCGCTCAGATCCTTGATCTTAGCGGCTGGGTTTACCCCAGCAACTGCGCAAATTTTCTGCGCAGTAGTGCGACCAACACCATAGATGTAGGTCAGCGAGATAACAGTGTGCTTGTTATCTGGAATGTTAACGCCTGCAATACGGGCCATTCAGTGGGACTCCAATTGACAGCTACCTACGCCCCGGAAGCCAAGAAATAGGGCGCGAGATAATATCGCTGTAATAACAAATAATCAACCCGGCAGCGCACTAGCTGCCGGGCTTCAAGCAGATCACATCAGCCTTGGCGCTGTTTGTGACGCGGTTCCGCGCTGCAAATTACTCGAACAACACCTTCGCGGCGAATAATCTTGCAGTTACGGCACAGCTTTTTCACCGATGCACGAACTTTCATCACCAACTCCTCGAACCTTATGGGTACTCAGCGCAACATGCCGCTGCCGTAACCCTTCAGGTTGGCTTTCTTCATCAGGGATTCGTACTGGTGCGAAACGAGGTGCGATTGTACTTGGGACATGAAGTCCATCACAACCACGACCACGATCAGCAACGAGGTCCCGCCAAGGTAGAACGGAACGTTTGCTGCAACCACCAGGAACTGGGGCAGCAGGCACACGGCCGTCATATAGAGAGCACCGAACAGGGTCAAACGAGTCAGAACGCCATCAATGTAGCGCGCAGACTGCTCACCTGGACGGATGCCCGGAATAAAGGCACCGGACTTCTTCAGGTTTTCCGCTACGTCTTTCGGATTGAACATCAACGCCGTATAGAAGAAGCAGAAGAAAATAATCCCTGCACTAAACAGCAGAATATTCAACGGCTGACCAGGAGCGATCGACTGAGAAAGGTCCTGCAGCCAGCCCATATTTTCAGACTGACCAAACCAGGTACCCAACGAAGCCGGAAACAGCAAAATGCTGCTCGCGAAGATTGCCGGAATAACGCCGGCCATATTCACTTTCAGCGGCAAGTGGCTGGTCTGCGCAGCAAAAACCTTGCGGCCCTGCTGACGCTTGGCGTAGTGAACAGCGATACGACGCTGACCACGCTCAATGAACACCACAAAACCGATAATCGCTACTGCCAGCAAACCGATGGCAACCAGGGCGAAGATGTTGATATCACCCTGACGTGCAGACTCGAAAGACTGCCCAATCGCTCTCGGAAGACCGGCGACGATACCTGCGAAAATCAACATCGAGATACCGTTGCCAACACCACGCTCAGTAATCTGCTCACCCAGCCACATCATGAACATCGCGCCAGCCACAAACGTGGATACCGCGACGAAATAGAAGCCAAAGTCACCAGTGAACGCAACACCCTGCCCAGCCAGACCAACGGACATGCCGATAGCCTGGACCAGAGCGAGGATGACAGTGCCGTAGCGGGTGTACTGGCTAATCTTGCGACGGCCAGCTTCACCTTCCTTCTTCAACTGCTCCAGTTGCGGGCTGACGGCGGTCATCAGTTGCATGATGATCGATGCCGAAATGTACGGCATGATCCCCAGTGCAAAGATGCTCATCCGTTCCAGCGCGCCACCGGAAAACATGTTGAACAAGCTAAGAATGGTCCCCTCATTCTGTCGAAACAGGTCTGCGAGTCGGTCCGGATTGATACCTGGAACCGGGATGTGTGCGCCTATTCGGTAGACGATAATCGCCAGGAACAGAAAACGCAGACGAGCCCAAAGTTCAGACATACCGCCTTTGCCGAGCGCAGAGAGAGCACCTTGCTTAGCCATTTATTCCTCGAACTTGCCGCCAGCTGCTTCGATAGCCGAACGCGCACCTTTGGTGGCGCCGATTCCCTTGCCGATAGTGACAGCGCGAGTCACTTCACCGGACAGCATGATTTTCACACGCTGTACGTTGACGTTGATCACGTTGGCATCTTTCAGGGTCTGCACAGTAACGATGTCGCCTTCCACCTTAGCCAGCTCGGACAAACGCACTTCTGCGCGATCCATGGCTTTCAGGGATACGAAACCGAACTTGGGCAGGCGACGATGCAGCGGCTGTTGACCGCCTTCAAAGCCTGGAGCGATGGTGCCACCGGAGCGGGAGGTCTGACCTTTGTGACCACGGCCACCAGTCTTACCCAAACCGCTACCGATACCACGGCCCGGACGATGCTTTTCGCGACGGGAACCCGGCGCTGGACTCAGATCATTGAGTTTCATCGATTAACCCTCGACACGCAGCATGTAGTAAGCCTTGTTGATCATCCCGCGATTCTCGGGAGTATCCTGGACTTCTACAGTGTGACCGATGCGACGCAGACCCAGACCCTTAACGCACAGTTTGTGGTTAGGGATGCGGCCGGTCATGCTTTTGATCAGCGTAACTTTTACGGTAGCCATGATCAGAAGATCTCCTGGACGCTTTTGCCACGCTTGGCGGCAATGGATTCAGGGGATTGCATAGCTTTCAAACCTTTGAAAGTGGCGTGAACCACGTTTACCGGGTTAGTCGAGCCGTAGCATTTGGCCAGAACGTTCTGAACGCCAGCAACTTCGAGGACAGCACGCATAGCGCCGCCAGCGATGATACCGGTACCTTCAGAAGCAGGCTGCATGTACACCTTCGAAGCGCCGTGGGCGGACTTCATTGCGTACTGCAGAGTGGTGCCGTTCAGATCAACCTGGATCATGTTGCGACGAGCAGCTTCCATTGCCTTCTGGATCGCAGCAGGCACTTCACGCGACTTGCCACGGCCGAAGCCAACGCGCCCCTTACCATCACCTACCACGGTCAACGCGGTGAAAGTGAAGATACGGCCGCCTTTAACGGTTTTGGCTACGCGGTTAACTTGAACCAGCTTCTCGATGTAGCCTTCGTCGCGCTTTTGGTCGTTATTGGACATAACTTAGAACTCCAGCCCAGCTTCACGAGCAGCATCAGCCAGCGCCTTGACGCGGCCGTGGTACTTGAAGCCAGAGCGGTCGAAAGCCACCTGCGAGACGCCAGCGGCCTTAGCACGCGTAGCGACCAGCTGGCCAACCTTAGTGGCCGCGTCGATGTTGCCGGTGGCACCATCACGCAGTTCTTTATCCAAAGTCGAGGCACTTGCCAGGACTTTGTTGCCGTCGGCCGAAATGACCTGGGCGTAGATGTGCTGCGACGAGCGGAACACGCAGAGACGCACGACTTCGAGTTCGTGCATTTTCAGGCGTGCTTTGCGAGCGCGACGCAGACGAGTAACTTTTTTGTCGGTCATTTGCTATGCCCTACTTCTTCTTGGCTTCTTTACGACGGACGACTTCGTCCGCGTAGCGCACACCTTTGCCTTTGTACGGCTCTGGCGGACGGAAGTCGCGGATCTCGGCGGCCACTTGACCTACCAGCTGCTTGTCGATGCCCTTGATCAGGATATCGGTCTGGCTAGGAGTCTCAGCGGTGATGCCTTCCGGCAGTTCGTAATCCACTGGGTGCGAGAAGCCAAGGGCCAGGTTCAGAACCGAGCCTTTTGCTTGCGCTTTGTAACCAACACCGACCAGCTGGAGCTTGCGCTCGAAGCCTTGGCTTACGCCTTGGACCATGTTGTTCACCAACGCACGCGTGGTACCAGCCATTGCGCGAGTCTGTTGATCGCCATTGCGAGCAGCGAAACGCAGCTCACCAGCTTCTTCAACGATCTCAACGGACGAATGGATATTCAGTTCAAGAGTACCCTTGGCACCCTTCACCGAAAGCTGTTGGCCTGCGAATTTGACTTCGACACCGGCTGGCAGCTTAACGGGGTTCTTAGCGACGCGAGACATGCTTATCCCCCCTTAGAACACAGTGCAAAGAACTTCGCCGCCGACACCGGCAGCGCGCGCAGCACGATCAGTCATCACACCTTTGTTGGTGGAGACGATAGACACGCCCAGACCGCCACGTACTTTCGGCAGTTCTTCGGCGGACTTGTACTGACGCAGGCCTGGACGGCTAACGCGCTTCACTTCCTCGATGACCGAACGGCCTTCGAAGTACTTCAGCTCGATGGACAGCAGTGCTTTAACATCGCTGCTGATCTGATAACCCGCAATGTAACCTTCGTCTTTCAGGACTTTGGCAACAGCTACCTTCAACTTGGAAGATGGCATGCTTACGACGGACTTTTCAGCCATCTGGGCATTACGGATACGAGTTAGCATGTCCGCTAACGGGTCCTGCATACTCATGGGCTAGACGCTCCTAATACAAAAAAATTAGCCTTGCGGCTACATATGTCGCCGAGAATCTCCGAGCATAAAAAACCCGGGCTCAGGCGAGCCGGGTATTCTAGACACACTCCGGAAATGAAACAAGCCCCAAAAGGGGCTTGTTCCAGATTCAAGGCCACCGGCGGTCAGTCTCTTGCGACCCCGACCACCAGGACGTTGAAAGTACTTACCAGCTGGCTTTAACCAGACCCGGTACGTCACCACGCATTGCAGCTTCACGCAATTTGTTACGGCCCAGGCCGAACTTGCGGTAAACGCCGTGTGGACGACCGGTCAGGCGGCAGCGGTTACGCATGCGCGAAGCGCTTGCGTCACGTGGCTGCTTCTGCAGGGCAACTGTCGCTTCCCAACGCGCTTCTGGACTTGCGTTCAGATCAACGATGATAGCTTTCAGTGCTGCACGCTTCTGGGCGTACTTGGCAACCGTGAGCTGACGCTTCAGCTCGCGGTTCTTCATGCTCTTCTTGGCCATTTTCCTACTCCAATCAGTTGCGGAACGGGAATTTGAAAGCACGCAGCAAAGCGCGGCCTTCATCATCGTTCTTGGCAGTGGTGGTCAGGGTGATGTCCAGACCGCGGAGAGCATCGATCTTGTCGTAGTCGATTTCCGGGAAAATGATCTGCTCTTTCACGCCCATGCTGTAGTTGCCACGACCATCGAAGGACTTGGCATTCAGGCCGCGGAAGTCGCGAACGCGAGGCAGGGAGATCGACAGCAGACGATCCAGGAACTCATACATACGCTCACGGCGCAGGGTCACTTTGACGCCGATCGGCCAGCCTTCGCGGACTTTGAAGCCTGCGATGGACTTGCGAGCGTAGGTCACAACGACTTTCTGGCCGGTGATCTTTTCCAGGTCAGCAACAGCGTGCTCGATGACTTTTTTGTCGCCGATCGCTTCGCCCAAACCCATGTTCAGGGTGATTTTGGTGACGCGCGGAACTTCCATCACGTTCCCGAGCTTAAGTTCTTCCTTAAGCTTGGGGGCGATTTCCTTCCGGTAAATCTCTTGTAGTCGTGCCATGGTCTTATCTACCTAGCAGTGTTCAAGCATCAACCGCTTTTTGGGTCGACTTGAAGACACGAATTTTCTTACCGTCTTCTACTTTGAAACCAACGCGGTCAGCCTTGTTGGTTTCGCCGTTGAAGATGGCGACGTTGGAAGCGTGCAGTGGCGCTTCTTTCTCGACGATACCGCCCTGTACGCCCGACATCGGGTTAGGCTTGGTATGACGCTTGACCAGGTTCAGACCACCAACAACCAGACGGTTGTCAGCGAGAACCTTCAGCACCTTACCGCGCTTACCTTTGTCTTTGCCGGCGATCACGATGATCTCGTCGTCACGACGAATCTTTTGCATGTCGGATCTCCTTACAGCACTTCTGGGGCGAGCGAGACGATCTTCATGAACTTCTCGTTGCGAAGTTCACGGGTCACTGGCCCAAAGATACGGGTGCCGATCGGCTCTTGCTTGTTGTTCAACAGAACAGCAGCGTTGCCATCAAAGCGGATAATGGAGCCATCAGCACGGCGCACGCCGTGACGAGTGCGGACTACAACAGCAGTCATCACCTGGCCTTTTTTCACCTTACCGCGAGGAATTGCTTCCTTGACGGTAACTTTGATGATGTCACCGATACCAGCGTAACGACGATGGGAGCCACCCAGCACCTTGATGCACATAACGCGGCGAGCGCCGCTGTTATCGGCCACATCGAGCATGGATTGAGTCTGAATCATATAATTTCTCCGACCCTTAGCCCTTAGACTTCCACAGCGCGTTCGAGAACATCAACCAGCGCCCAAGACTTGGTCTTGGCCAACGGACGAGTTTCACGAATAGTGACTTTGTCGCCGATGTGGCACTGATTGGTTTCGTCGTGCGCGTGCAGCTTAGTCGAACGCTTAACGTATTTACCGTAGATCGGGTGCTTAACGCGACGCTCGATCAGAACGGTGATGGTTTTGTCCATCTTGTCGCTGACAACACGGCCAGTCAGCGTACGGACAGTTTTTTCGGCTTCAGCCATGATCACTTACCTGCCTGCTGGTTGAGCACAGTTTTCACGCGAGCGATGTCACGCTTAACTTGCGAGAGCAGATGAGACTGCCCCAACTGGCCAGTTGCTTTCTGCATACGCAGATTGAACTGGTCGCGCAGCAGGCCGAGCAGTTGCTCGTTCAGCTGCTGTGCGGATTTTTCACGAAGTTCATTCGCTTTCATCACATCACCGTCCGTTTAACAAAGGAGGTGGCGAGCGGCAGCTTTGCAGCAGCCAGGGCGAAAGCCTCACGCGCCAGCTCTTCAGAAACACCCTCGATTTCATACAGGACTTTGCCTGGCTGAATCTGGGCAACCCAGTATTCGACGTTACCCTTACCTTTACCCATCCGCACTTCGAGAGGCTTCTTGGAGATCGGCTTGTCCGGGAATACACGGATCCAGATCTTGCCGCCACGTTTAACGTGACGGGTCAGAGCACGACGCGCTGACTCGATCTGACGAGCGGTGAGACGACCACGAGCAACAGACTTCAGCGCGAACTCGCCGAAGCTGACTTTGCTACCGCGCTGAGCCAGACCACGGTTGTGGCCGGTCATCTGCTTGCGGAACTTCGTACGCTTTGGTTGCAACATTTTGCGTACCCCTTACTTAGCAGCTTTTTTACGAGGCGCTGGTGCTTGTGGTTTCAGTTCTTCTTGGCGACCACCAATTACTTCGCCTTTGAAGATCCAAACCTTCACACCGATCACACCGTAAGTGGTGTGAGCTTCGTAGGTGGCATAGTCGATATCGGCACGCAGGGTGTGCAGTGGCACACGACCTTCGCGATACCATTCAGTACGTGCGATTTCAGCACCGCCGAGACGACCGCTCACTTGGATTTTGATGCCCTTGGCACCAATGCGCATGGCGTTCTGTACGGCGCGCTTCATGGCGCGACGGAACATCACACGACGCTCCAGCTGCTGAGCTACGCTCTGGGCAACCAGCATACCGTCGAGCTCCGGCTTGCGGATCTCTTCGATATTGATGTGCACAGGCACACCCATTTGCTTGGTCAGGTCCTGACGCAGTTTTTCAACATCTTCACCTTTCTTCCCGATAACGATACCTGGACGAGCGGTGTGGATGGTGATGCGTGCAGTTTGAGCCGGACGATGGATATCGATACGGCTTACGGACGCGCTTTTTAGTTTGTCTTGGAGATACTCACGCACCTTCAGATCTGCGAACAAGTAGTCCGCATAAGTCCGACCGTCTGCGTACCAGACGGAGGTGTGCTCCTTGACGATTCCCAGGCGAATGCCAATGGGATGTACTTTCTGACCCATCTCTTCGACTCCGTTACTTGTCAGCAACCTTGACAGTGATATGGCAAGACCGCTTGACGATGCGATCAGCACGGCCTTTGGCACGTGGCATGATGCGCTTCAGCGAACGCCCTTCGTTGACGAAAACGGTGCTGACCTTCAGGTCATCAACGTCAGCGCCTTCGTTATGCTCGGCGTTGGCTACGGCCGACTCCAGCACTTTTTTCATGATCTCGGCGGCTTTCTTACTGCTGAAAGCCAACAGGTTGAGCGCTTCGCCCACCTTCTTCCCGCGGATCTGGTCGGCGACCAAGCGGGCTTTCTGGGCGGAGATTCGAGCGCCCGACAACTTAGCGGCTACTTCCATTTCCTTACCCCTTAACGCTTGGCTTTCTTGTCTGCCACGTGCCCACGATAGTTGCGGGTACCGGCGAACTCGCCCAGTTTGTGGCCGACCATGTCTTCGTTCACGAGAACTGGGACGTGCTGACGACCGTTGTGTACAGCGATGGTCAGACCGACCATTTGTGGCAGGATCATCGAACGACGCGACCAGGTCTTAACTGGTTTGCGATCGTTCTTTTCCGCCGCCACTTCGATCTTCTTCAGTAGGTGAAGATCAATAAAAGGACCTTTTTTCAGAGAACGTGGCACTGTCGTATCCCTCTATTTACTTGCGACGACGGACGATCATTTTGTCGGTACGCTTATTACCACGAGTCTTCGCGCCCTTAGTCGGGAAGCCCCATGGCGATACCGGATGACGACCACCAGAGGTACGACCTTCACCACCACCGTGTGGGTGGTCAACCGGGTTCATGGCAACACCACGAACGGTTGGGCGAACGCCACGCCAGCGTTTGGCACCAGCTTTACCCAGCGAACGCAGGCTGTGCTCGGAGTTCGAGACTTCACCCAGGGTCGCGCGGCATTCAGCCAGCACTTTACGCATCTCACCAGAACGCAGACGCAGGGTCACGTAGACACCTTCACGAGCGATCAGCTGAGCCGAAGCACCAGCGGAACGAGCGATTTGCGCGCCTTTACCTGGCTTCAATTCGATGCCGTGTACGGTGCTACCAACTGGAATGTTGCGCAGTTGCAGAGCGTTGCCCGGCTTGATCGGCGCCAAGGCACCTGCGATCAGCTGGTCGCCAGCACTCACGCCTTTAGGGGCAATGATGTAGCGACGCTCGCCATCTGCGTACAGCAGCAGAGCGATGTGAGCAGTACGGTTTGGATCGTATTCGATACGCTCGACAGTGGCAGCGATGCCATCTTTGTCGTTGCGACGGAAGTCGACCAGACGATAATGCTGCTTATGGCCACCACCAACGTGACGAGTGGTAATACGACCATTGTTGTTACGACCACCAGACTTCGATTTTTTCTCGAGCAGCGGTGCGTGAGGAGCGCCTTTATGCAGCTCCTGGTTGACCACCTTGACCACAAAACGGCGGCCAGGGGAAGTCGGTTTGCATTTAACGATTGCCATGATGCACCCCTTCCTTACTCAGCACTGCTGCTGAAATCGAGATCTTGGCCTGGCTGAAGGGAGATAACTGCCTTCTTCCAGTCATTACGCTTGCCCAGACCGCGAGCAGTGCGCTTGCTCTTACCCAGAACATTCAGGGTAGTTACGCGCTCTACTTTCACGCTGAACAGGCTTTCGACGGCCTTCTTGATTTCCAGCTTGGTTGCGTCGGTAGCAACCTTGAAAACGAACTGGCCTTTCTTGTCTGCCAGAACCGTAGCCTTTTCGGAAACGTGCGGGCCAAGCAGAACTTTAAATACGCGTTCCTGGTTCATCCCAGCAGCTCCTCGAATTTCTTCACGGCCGACACGGTGATCAACACCTTGTCGTATGCGATCAGACTAACTGGATCGGAACCTTGCACGTCACGTACATCAACGTGAGGCAGGTTGCGAGCAGCCAGGTACAGGTTCTGATCAACAGCTTCAGACACGATCAGGACATCAGTCAGGCCCATGCCGTTCAGCTTGTTCAGCAGATCTTTGGTTTTCGGCGCTTCTACAGCGAAGTCCTGAACCACGACCAGACGATCAGTACGCACCAGCTCAGCGAGGATGGAGCGCAGAGCTGCGCGATACATCTTCTTGTTGAGCTTTTGGGAGTGATCCTGTGGACGAGCTGCGAAAGTGGTACCGCCGCCGCGCCAGATTGGGCTACGGATAGTACCGGCACGAGCACGGCCAGTACCTTTCTGACGCCATGGGCGCTTACCGCCACCAGAAACGTCGGAACGGGTCTTTTGCTGCTTGCTACCTTGACGGCCGCCGGCCATGTAGGCCACGACTGCTTGGTGAACGAGCGTCTCGTTGAATTCGCCGCCAAATGTCAGTTCGGAAACTTCGATCGCTTGAGCGTCATTTACGTTTAATTGCATGTCAGCTTCCCCTTAACCGCGAGCCTTGGCCGCTGGACGTACAACCAGGTTGCCGCCAGTAGCGCCAGGAACAGCACCCTTGACCAGCAACAGATTGCGTTCAGCGTCGACGCGCACTACTTCGAGGGACTGCACGGTCACGCGCTCAGCGCCCATATGACCGGACATTTTTTTGCCCTTGAATACACGACCAGGAGTCTGGCACTGGCCAATAGAGCCCGGGACGCGGTGGGAAACGGAGTTACCGTGAGTGTTGTCTTGGCCACGGAAATTCCAACGCTTGATCGTACCCTGGAAGCCTTTACCTTTGGACTGACCGGTTACATCGACCAGTTGACCAGCGGCGAAGATTTCAGCGTTGATCAGATCGCCAGCCTGGTACTCGCCTTCTTCAAGACGGAATTCCAGAACGGTACGACCAGCTGCAACGTTTGCTTTAGCGAAGTGGCCTGCTTGAGCAGCAGTCACACGCGAAGCACGACGCTCGCCGACAGTGACTTGCACTGCACGGTAGCCATCGGTTTCTTCAGTTTTGAACTGGGTGACGCGATTCGGCTCGATCTCAATGACCGTGACCGGAATGGAGACACCTTCTTCGGTGAAAATACGGGTCATACCCGCTTTACGACCGACTACACCAATAGTCATGTTGTAAACCTCATGAGTGTACGGGGCTTTCACCCGCTATGGCCGCCCATTTCAGAGCGTTACACGACTAAGACCGAGTCTTAGCCGAGGCTGATCTGCACTTCCACACCGGCCGCAAGATCAAGCTTCATAAGTGCGTCAACGGTTTTATCCGTTGGCTGGACGATGTCCAGAACGCGCTTATGAGTACGGATCTCGTACTGGTCACGCGCGTCTTTGTTGACGTGCGGGGAGACCAGAACGGTGAACCGCTCTTTACGGGTAGGCAGTGGAATTGGACCACGCACTTGAGCACCAGTACGTTTCGCGGTTTCCACGATTTCCTGGGTGGATTGGTCGATCAGGCGATGGTCAAAAGCCTTCAACCTGATACGGATTTGCTGATTTTGCATTGGATTTCAGACTCCGGCTGCTATTCCCACCGGGCGCAATACGCCCGTTAAAAGGAGGCGCAATTCTATAGACGCCCCAGATAGGTGTCAACCCAATAAAAAAGCCCCCGCTAAGCGGGGGCTTTTTCAAAACATCAAGCAGACTCTAAAGAGGCTTACTCGATGATTTTAGCTACAACACCAGCACCAACGGTACGGCCGCCTTCACGGATAGCGAAGCGCAGACCGTCTTCCATTGCGATGGTCTTGATCAGGGTAACTTCCATTTGGATGTTATCGCCTGGCATTACCATTTCAACGCCTTCTGGCAGCTGGCAGTTACCAGTCACGTCAGTAGTACGGAAGTAGAACTGTGGACGGTAGCCTTTGAAGAACGGAGTGTGACGACCGCCTTCTTCCTTGCTCAGAACGTAAACTTCTGCGGTGAACTTGGTGTGCGGCTTAACCGAACCCGGCTTAACCAGAACCTGACCACGCTCAACGTCGTCACGCTTGGTACCACGCAGCAGAACACCGCAGTTCTCGCCAGCACGACCTTCGTCGAGCAGTTTACGGAACATTTCAACACCGGTGCAGGTGGTGGTGGTGGTGTCACGCAGACCAACGATTTCCAGCGGGTCTTGTACCTTGACGATACCACGCTCGATACGGCCAGTTACCACAGTACCGCGACCGGAGATCGAGAATACGTCTTCGATTGGCATCAGGAACGGCTTATCGATAGCACGCTCTGGCTCTGGAATGTAGCTATCCAGAGTTTCTACCAGCTTCTTGACAGCGGTAGTGCCCATTTCGTTGTCGTCTTTACCTTCCAGCGCCATACGAGCGGAACCGATGATGATTGGAGTGTCATCACCTGGGAAGTCGTAAGTGCTCAGCAGGTCGCGCACTTCCATCTCAACCAGTTCCAGCAGCTCAGCGTCGTCTACCAGGTCAGCCTTGTTCAGGAAAACCACGATGTACGGAACGCCTACCTGACGGGACAGCAGGATGTGCTCACGAGTTTGTGGCATCGGACCATCGGCAGCCGAGCAAACCAGGATCGCGCCGTCCATCTGGGCAGCACCAGTGATCATGTTCTTCACGTAGTCAGCGTGACCTGGGCAGTCAACGTGAGCGTAGTGACGAATGTTCGAGTTGTACTCAACGTGCGCGGTGTTGATGGTGATACCGCGAGCTTTCTCTTCTGGAGCGCTGTCGATCTTGTCGAATTCAACAACTGCAGAACCGAAAACTTCGGAGCAGACGCGAGTCAGAGCTGCAGTCAGAGTGGTTTTACCGTGGTCAACGTGACCGATAGTGCCAACGTTGACGTGCGGAAGGGAACGATCAAATTTTTCTTTAGCCACGACAATTAACTCCTTGCCTAAAGGGGATTAGCCTTGTTTTTTAACGAGTGCTTCGACGATATTCGACGGAGCTTCAGCGTATTTGGAGAACTCCATAGAGTAGCTCGCGCGACCCTGGGACATGGAACGAACGTCGGTCGCATAACCGAACATTTCACCCAGCGGAACTTCGGCACGAACTACTTTGCCGGAGACCGAGTCTTCCATACCCTGGATCAGACCACGACGACGGTTCAGGTCACCCATCACGTCACCCATGTAGTCTTCAGGGGTTACCACTTCAACCTTCATGATCGGCTCAAGCACAACACCGCCGCCTTTAGAGGCCAGCTGCTTGGTCGCCATGGAAGCTGCCACCTTGAACGCCATCTCGTTGGAGTCGACGTCGTGGTAGGAACCATCAAACACGGTAGCCTTCAGGCCGATCAGCGGATAGCCGGCAACAACGCCGTTCTTCATCTGCTCTTCGATACCCTTCTGGATTGCCGGGATGTATTCCTTAGGAACCACACCACCTACGACCTCGTTTGTGAACTCCAGGCCTTCGGTAATGTTGCCTTTATCGTCCACTGCAGGCTGCGAGAAGCGAATCCAGCAGTGACCGAACTGACCGCGACCACCGGACTGACGAACGAACTTACCTTCGATTTCGACGTTGTCCTTGGTGATCTTCTCACGGTACGAAACCTGAGGCTTACCAATGTTGGCTTCCACGTTGAACTCGCGCTTCATGCGGTCAACAAGGATATCCAGGTGAAGCTCGCCCATACCGGAAATGATGGTCTGGCCGGTTTCTTCATCGGTCTTGACGCGGAACGACGGGTCTTCTTGAGCAAGCTTGCCCAGTGCGATACCCATCTTTTCCTGGTCCTGCTTGGTTTTCGGCTCTACGGAGAGCGAAATCACAGGCTCAGGGAAGTCCATACGCTCAAGGATAATCGGCTTGTCGGCATTGCACAGGGTGTCACCAGTGGTGACGTCCTTCATACCGATCAGAGCAGCGATGTCGCCTGCACGTACTTCCTTGATCTCTTCACGTTGGTTGGCGTGCATCTGAACCATACGACCAACGCGCTCTTTCTTGCCTTTGACCGAGTTGATGACAGAGTCACCGGAACTCAGGAAGCCCGAGTAAACGCGAACGAAAGTCAGAGTACCAACGAACGGGTCGGTGGCGATCTTGAAGGCCAGAGCCGAGAACGGCTCATTGTCGTCAGCATGACGCTCGTCGTATTCCTCTGGAGTGACTTCCTCCTTCGGCTTATCGATCAGATCCGGGTGAATACCCTTGATCGCCGGGATCTCGGTCGGAGCAGGCAGATAGTCGATAACGGCATCGAGAACCAGAGGAACACCCTTGTTCTTGAAGGAAGAGCCGCAGACAGCCGGAACGATCTCGCTGGCCAGGGTGCGCGCACGCAGGCCTGCCTTGATCTCTTCGACGGACAGCTCACCTTCTTCAAGGTACTTGTTCATCAGCTCCTCGTTGGCTTCCGCAGCAGCTTCCACCATATTGGCGCGCCACTCTTCAGCCAGGCTCAGCATATCAGCAGGAATTTCTTCCTCGCGATAAGTGGTGCCCTTGTCGTCATCGTTCCAGTAGATGGCTTTCATCTTGATCAGGTCGACCTGACCCTGGAAGTTTTCTTCCGAGCCGATAGCCAACTGAACAGGAACCGGGGTATGACCCAGACGGTTTTTGATCTGGCCTACTACGCGCAGGAAGTCGGCACCCGCACGGTCCATCTTGTTCACGTAAACAACACGTGGAACGCCGTACTTGTTGGCTTGACGCCATACGGTTTCGGACTGTGGCTCAACACCGGAAGTACCACAGAACACAACGACCGCGCCGTCGAGTACGCGCAGGGAGCGCTCTACTTCAATGGTGAAGTCTACGTGGCCCGGGGTGTCGATCACGTTCACACGATAGTTATCGTATTGACCGACCGAACCTTTCCAGAACGTGGTAACGGCAGCGGAAGTAATGGTGATACCACGCTCCTGCTCCTGCACCATCCAGTCGGTGGTAGCAGCGCCGTCATGAACCTCACCCATTTTATGGCTGAGACCTGTGTAGAACAGGATCCGCTCGGTAGTGGTGGTCTTGCCCGCGTCAACGTGGGCACAGATACCAATGTTACGGTAGCGGTTGATTGCAGTAGTACGAGCCATAAAGCCCTCGCAAATTGAGTAACGCTGAATTTAGAAGCGGTAGTGCGAGAAAGCTTTGTTAGCTTCAGCCATACGGTGCACGTCTTCACGCTTCTTAACAGCAGCACCTTTACCTTCAGCAGCATCCAGCAGTTCGCCAGCCAAACGCAGAGCCATGGACTTCTCGCCACGCTTGCGGGCGAAGTCTACCAGCCAGCGCATTGCCAGAGCGTTACGACGGGAAGGACGAACTTCAACCGGAACCTGGTAAGTAGCACCACCAACGCGGCGCGACTTCACTTCGACCAGCGGAGCGATGGCGTCGAGTGCTTTTTCGAAGAGTTCCAGGGGATCGGTACCGGCCTTACGGGTCGCTACAGTTTCCAGGGCACCATAAACGATACGCTCGGCAACGGCTTTCTTGCCGCTTTCCATAACGTGGTTCATGAATTTGGCGAGGATTTGGCTTCCGTATTTCGGATCGTCCAGAATCTCACGCTTTGCTGCTACGCGACGTCTTGGCATTGATAAGCCCTCAAACGGTCTTCAGGTTAGCTCGGAACAGATCCCTGCGGATGCGTGCCCGACCTTACTCTTATCGACTCAATAAAATGAAAATCTGCAAAGCAGCCGATTACTTCGGACGCTTGGTACCGTACTTCGAACGACCCTGGTTACGGCCTTTAACGCCGGAAGTATCCAAGGAGCCGCGAACGGTGTGGTAACGAACACCTGGCAAGTCTTTTACACGACCGCCACGAATCAGAACCACGCTGTGCTCTTGCAGGTTGTGGCCTTCACCACCGATGTACGAGGAAACCTCGAAACCGTTGGTCAGACGCACACGGCATACTTTACGCAGTGCCGAGTTAGGTTTTTTCGGCGTAGTGGTGTACACACGGGTGCACACGCCACGACGTTGCGGGCAGTTCTGCAGCGCAGGCACGTCGGATTTCTCGACGATACGCTTACGCGGCTGACGTACCAGCTGGTTGATAGTTGCCATCTACTAGCTCCACTGTTGTCTTGCGACGCTATTGTCTTACAAGAAAAGCAAAATGGCAGGAACGCATTCCCGCCAAATTTAGGGGTACAAGAGTCTAAAGAGGATCTTGCCCCCAGTCAAGACAAGGCCCCGACCTCCCCTCTCGCCAGATCAAAGTACGAATACTTTGTTCCGACGAGCGGGGGCTGTCAGGGCCCGATCTTATTTATCGCAGAACTCAGTTACCGCTCGAGTTCAGCGCTTCGGTCAGTGCAGCTTCCACTTCACTGGCGCTTACGCGCAACGGCTTGTCTGCATCACGGCGACGCTTGCGCTCGCTGTGGTAGGCCAAACCGGTACCAGCCGGGATCAAACGACCCACGACCACGTTTTCTTTCAGGCCACGCAGGTAGTCACGCTTGCCGGTCACCGCCGCTTCGGTCAGTACGCGAGTGGTCTCCTGGAAGGAGGCCGCCGAGATGAACGATTCGGTCGACAACGACGCCTTGGTGATACCCAGCAGTACACGCGTGAACTTGGAGACGAACTTGTCTTCACCGCCCAGACGCTCGTTTTCTACCAGCACCTGAGTCAACTCCATCTGGTCGCCCTTGATGAAGCTGGAGTCGCCGGACTCGGAGATCTCAACTTTACGCAGCATCTGACGCAGGATGGTCTCGATGTGCTTGTCGTTGATCTTCACGCCTTGCAGACGGTAAACGTCCTGAATCTCGTTGACGATGTACTTGGCCAGCGCACTCACACCCAGCAAACGCAGGATGTCGTGTGGATCGCTCGGACCGTCGGAGATAACTTCGCCGCGGTTAACCTGCTCACCTTCGAACACGTTCAGGTGACGCCACTTCGGAATCAGCTCTTCGTACGGATCGCTACCGTCGTTCGGAGTGATGACCAGACGGCGCTTGCCCTTGGTCTCTTTACCGAACGCGATGGTGCCGCTGACTTCAGCCAGAATCGACGCTTCTTTCGGACGACGGGCTTCGAACAGGTCGGCAACACGCGGCAGACCACCGGTGATGTCACGGGTCTTCGAAGTTTCTTGCGGAATACGAGCGATAACATCACCGATCGCGATCTGCGCACCGTCCGCCACGCCGACCAGGGCGTTGGCTGGCAGGAAGTATTGAGCCGGTACGTCAGTACCTGGCAGCAACAGATCCTTGCCGTTGGCATCGACCATCTTCACGGCAGGACGGATGTCCTTACCGGCAGCTGGACGATCCTTCACGTCGAGCACTTCGATGTTGGTCATACCGGTCAATTCGTCAGTCTGACGCTTGATCGTGATGCCTTCTTCCATGCCCACGTAGGTCACGGTACCTTTCATTTCAGTAACGATCGGGTGAGTGTGCGGATCCCACTTGGCCACGATTGCGCCAGCGTCGACCTTGTCACCTTCTTTAACCGAAATCACAGCACCGTACGGCAGCTTGTAGCGCTCGCGCTCACGACCGAAGTCATCAGCGATGGCCAACTCACCGGAACGGGACACAGCTACCAGGTGACCATCCACTCGCTCAACGTGCTTCAGGTTATGCAGACGGACAGTACCGCCATTCTTCACCTGAACGCTGTCGGCCGCGGAGGTCCGGCTTGCCGCACCACCGATGTGGAACGTACGCATCGTCAGCTGGGTACCTGGCTCACCGATGGACTGAGCGGCGATAACGCCGACAGCTTCACCAATGTTCACCAGGTGACCACGTGCCAGATCACGGCCGTAGCACTTGGCGCAGATGCCATAGCGGGTTTCACAGCTGATCGGCGAGCGAACGATCACTTCGTCAATGCTGTTGAGCTCGATGAACTCGACCCACTTCTCGTCAACCAGAGTGCCGGCGGGAACGATGACGTCTTCGGTACCTGGTTTGAATACATCACGGGCAATAACACGACCCAGTACACGCTCACCCAGAGGCTCTACAACGTCGCCGCCTTCAATGTGCGGAGTCATCAGCAGGCCGTGCTCGGTGCCGCAGTCGATCTCGGTTACAACCAGATCTTGTGCAACGTCTACCAGACGACGCGTCAGGTAACCGGAGTTCGCAGTTTTCAACGCGGTATCCGCCAGACCTTTACGAGCACCGTGAGTGGAGATGAAGTACTGGAGTACGCTCAAACCTTCACGGAAGTTCGCAGTAATCGGCGTTTCGATGATGGAGCCGTCCGGCTTGGCCATCAGGCCACGCATACCGGCCAGCTGGCGAATCTGTGCAGCAGAACCCCGCGCTCCCGAGTCAGCCATCATGTACATCGAGTTGAAGGATTCCTGGTCAACGGTCTCGCCATGACGATCGACAACCTTTTCTTTCGAAAGGTTGGCCATCATCGCCTTGGACACTTCGTCGTTGGCCTTGGACCACAGGTCGATCACCTTGTTGTACTTCTCGCCCTGGGTTACCAGGCCGGAGGCATACTGACTCTCGATTTCCTTCACTTCGTCGGTAGCGGTACCGATGATGCGGGCTTTCTCGTCAGGGATAACGAAGTCGTTAACACCGATGGAAACACCGGAAATGGTCGAGTAGGCAAAACCGGTGTACATCAACTGGTCAGCGAAGATCACGGTCTCTTTCAAACCCACCACGCGGTAGCACTGGTTGATCAGCTTGGAGATCGCTTTTTTCTTCATCGGCAGGTTGACGACGTCGTACGACAGACCTTTTGGCACAACTTGATACAACAGCGCACGGCCGACAGTGGTGTCGACGATACGGGTGTTGGTCACGCTGCCACCATCACGGTCGTTGACGGTTTCGTTGATCCGCACTTTGACCTTGGCGTGCAGTGCGGCTTCGCCGGCACGGAACACACGGTCAACTTCTTGCAGGTCAGCGAAAACACGACCTTCGCCCTTGGCGTTGATCGCTTCACGAGTCATGTAGTACAGACCCAATACAACGTCCTGCGACGGAACGATGATTGGCTCACCGTTGGCTGGCGACAGAATGTTGTTGGTCGACATCATCAACGCACGCGCTTCCAGCTGGGCTTCCAGTGTCAGCGGTACGTGCACGGCCATTTGGTCGCCGTCGAAGTCGGCGTTGTACGCAGCACAGACCAGAGGGTGCAGCTGGATAGCCTTGCCTTCGATCAGTACCGGCTCAAACGCCTGGATACCCAGACGGTGAAGGGTCGGTGCACGGTTGAGGAGAACCGGGTGTTCACGGATCACTTCAGCGAGAACGTCCCAAACCTCTGGCAGTTCGCGCTCGACCATTTTCTTGGCCGCTTTGATGGTGGTCGCCAGACCGCGCATTTCGAGCTTGCCGAAAATGAACGGTTTGAACAGTTCCAGAGCCATCTTCTTCGGCAGACCGCACTGATGCAAACGCAGGGTCGGGCCCACGGTAATTACCGAACGACCGGAGTAGTCAACACGCTTACCGAGCAAGTTCTGACGGAAACGGCCTTGCTTACCCTTGATCATGTCGGCCAGGGATTTCAGAGGACGCTTGTTGGAACCGGTGATAGCACGGCCACGACGACCGTTGTCGAGCAAGGCGTCGACCGCTTCCTGCAACATACGCTTTTCGTTGCGCACGATGATATCCGGAGCGGACAGGTCGAGCAGACGCTTCAAACGGTTGTTACGGTTGATCACGCGGCGGTACAGGTCGTTGAGGTCGGACGTCGCGAAACGACCACCATCCAACGGCACCAGCGGACGCAGGTCTGGCGGCAGAACCGGCAGAACGGTCAGCACCATCCACTCTGGCAGGTTGCCGGAACCCTGGAAGGCTTCCATCAACTTCAGACGCTTGGACAGTTTCTTGATCTTGGTTTCGGAGTTGGTTTGCGGAATTTCTTCACGCAGACGGCCAATCTCGTGCTCCAGATCGATCGCGTGCAGCAGTTCGCGGACAGCTTCGGCACCCATGCGGGCGTCGAAATCGTCACCGAATTCTTCCAGCGCTTCGAAGTACTGCTCGTCGTTCAGCAACTGACCTTTTTCAAGGGTGGTCATGCCTGGATCGATAACGACATAGCTCTCGAAGTAGAGAACGCGTTCGATATCACGCAGGGTCATGTCCATCAGCAAGCCGATACGGGACGGCAGCGATTTCAGGAACCAGATGTGGGCAACCGGCGAAGCCAGTTCGATGTGCGCCATGCGCTCACGACGAACCTTGGCCAGCGCGACTTCAACGCCGCACTTCTCGCAGATTACACCACGGTGTTTCAAGCGCTTGTACTTACCGCACAGGCACTCGTAGTCCTTTACCGGGCCAAAGATCTTGGCGCAGAACAAGCCGTCACGCTCAGGCTTGAACGTACGGTAGTTGATGGTTTCCGGCTTTTTAACTTCACCGAACGACCACGAACGGATCATCTCAGGCGATGCCAACCCAATACGGATGGCGTCGAACTCTTCGACTTGACCCTGGTTTTTCAGCAAATTCAGTAGGTCTTTCAAGGCCTTTCCTCCTGGCGGAGCAGAGAGCGGGCTTTATCAGCCACGCTCTCGATTCGCGTCACGTGTTATTCGGTTTCCAGATCGATATCGATGCCGAGGGAACGAATTTCCTTGATCAACACGTTGAAGGACTCGGGCATGCCCGGCTCCATACGGTGATCGCCGTCCACGATGTTTTTGTACATCTTGGTCCGGCCGTTCACATCGTCCGACTTCACTGTGAGCATTTCTTGCAGAGTGTAAGCAGCACCGTATGCTTCCAGTGCCCAGACCTCCATCTCCCCGAAACGCTGACCACCGAACTGAGCCTTACCACCCAGCGGCTGCTGGGTAACCAGGCTGTACGAACCGGTAGAACGAGCGTGCATCTTGTCGTCTACCAAGTGGTTCAGCTTCAGCATGTACATGTAGCCAACAGTAACCGGGCGCTCGAACTTGTTGCCGGTACGGCCGTCGAACAGCTGCATCTGGCCGCTTTCTGGCAGGTCTGCCAGTTTCAGCATGGCCTTGATTTCGACTTCCTTGGCACCGTCGAACACTGGGGTAGCCATTGGAACGCCGCCACGCAAGTTCTTCGCCAGGTCCAGGATTTCCTGGTCGGAGAAGTCTTCCAACTTCTCTTGGCGACCGCCGATCTCGTTATAGATCTCGGTCAGGAACTTACGCAGTTCTGCAACCTTGCGCTGCTCTTCGATCATACGGTTGATCTTCTCACCCAGACCTTTGGCCGCGAGGCCCAGGTGGGTTTCAAGGATCTGACCAACGTTCATACGCGAAGGTACGCCCAACGGGTTAAGGACCACGTCCACCGGTGTGCCATTGGCATCGTGCGGCATGTCTTCAACCGGCATGATCACAGAGACCACACCTTTGTTACCGTGACGACCGGCCATCTTGTCGCCCGGTTGGATGCGGCGACGGATTGCCAGGTAAACCTTGACGATTTTCAGCACGCCTGGAGCCAGGTCATCGCCCTGCTGCAGTTTGCGCTTCTTGTCTTCGAACTTGTCGTCCAGCAGGCGACGGCGATCAACGATGTAGGCCTGCGCCTTCTCGAGCTGCTCGTTCAGAGCATCTTCCGCCATGCGCAGCTTGAACCACTGACCGTGTTCCAGACCGTCGAGCACTTCGTCAGTGATGTCCTGACCTTTCTTCAGACCAGCGCCACCTTCAGCCTTGTGGCCTACCAGTGCGGAGCGCAGACGTTCGAAGGTTGCACCTTCGACGATGCGGAACTCTTCGTTCAAGTCCTTGCGGATCTCGTCCAGCTGGCTCTTCTCGATGGACAGGGCACGACTGTCGCGCTCAACGCCATCACGGGTGAAGACCTGCACGTCGATGACAGTACCTTTGGTACCGGTAGGTACGCGCAGGGAAGTGTCTTTAACGTCGCTGGCTTTCTCACCGAAGATTGCACGCAGCAGTTTTTCTTCCGGAGTCAGCTGGGTCTCACCTTTTGGAGTGACCTTGCCTACCAGAATGTCGCCCGGGCCAACTTCGGCGCCGACGTAAACGATACCGGCTTCGTCCAGCTTGTTCAGAGCAGCTTCACCCACGTTCGGGATGTCTGCAGTGATTTCCTCTGGGCCAAGCTTGGTGTCACGGGCCACACAGGTCAGTTCCTGAATGTGGATCGTGGTGAAACGGTCTTCCTGAACAACACGCTCGGACAGGCAGATGGAGTCTTCGAAGTTGAAGCCGTTCCATGCCATGAACGCGATGCGCATGTTCTGACCCAGTGCCAGTTCACCCATGTCGGTGGACGGGCCGTCGGCCATGATATCGCTACGCTGAACGCGATCACCTTTGCTCACCAGCGGACGCTGGTTGATGCAGGTGTTCTGGTTCGAGCGGGTGTACTTGGTCAGGTTGTAGATGTCGACACCGGCTTCGCCAGTTTCAACTTCGTCATCGGCAACACGAACCACGATACGGCTTGCGTCAACGGAGTCGATCACACCGCCACGACGAGCCACGACGCAAACGCCGGAGTCACGAGCGACGTTACGCTCCATGCCGGTACCGACCAGCGGCTTGTCAGCACGCAGGGTTGGTACAGCCTGACGCTGCATGTTGGAACCCATCAATGCCCGGTTGGCGTCGTCGTGCTCGAGGAACGGAATCAGCGACGCTGCAACCGATACTACCTGCTTCGGCGAAACGTCCATCAGGGTGACGTCTTCCGGCGCCTTGACGGTGAACTCGTTCAGGTGACGTACCGCCACCAGCTCGTCGATCAGGACTTTCTTGTCGTTCATCGTGGCCGAAGCCTGAGCGATCACGTGATCAGCTTCTTCGATGGCGGACAGGAACACGATGTCGTCGGTGACCACACCTTCTTTAACCACACGGTATGGACTTTCCAGGAAGCCATACTGGTTGGTACGCGCGTAGGCCGCCAGGGAGTTGATCAGGCCGATGTTCGGACCTTCCGGCGTTTCGATCGGGCATACACGACCATAGTGAGTCGGGTGTACGTCACGAACTTCGAAGCCTGCACGCTCACGGGTCAAACCGCCCGGGCCCAGTGCCGAAACACGGCGCTTGTGGGTGATCTCGGAGAGCGGGTTGTTCTGGTCCATGAACTGGGAAAGCTGGCTGGAACCGAAGAACTCTTTCACCGCCGCAGCGACTGGCTTGGCGTTGATCAGGTCCTGAGGCATCAGACCTTCGCTTTCGGCCATCGACAGACGCTCTTTGACCGCACGCTCAACACGTACCAGGCCAACGCGGAACTGGTTCTCGGCCATTTCACCTACGCAACGAACACGGCGGTTACCCAGGTGGTCGATGTCGTCGACGATGCCTTTGCCGTTACGGATGTCGACCAGGGTCTTCAGAACCTCGACGATATCTTCCTTGCTCAGCACGCCCGAACCTTCGATTTCGGTACGACCGATACGACGGTTGAACTTCATCCGGCCGACCGCAGACAGGTCATAGCGCTCAGGGCTGAAGAACAGGTTGTTGAACAACGTCTCGGCCGCATCTTTGGTCGGCGGCTCACCAGGACGCATCATGCGATAGATCTCGACCAGCGCTTCCAATTGGTTGCTGGTGGAGTCGATCTTCAACGTGTCGGAAATGAACGGACCGCAGTCGATGTCGTTGGTGTACAGCGTTTCGATGCGAACAACCTGGGCCTTGGCGATTTTCGCCAGGATCTCGGTGTTCAGCTCGGTGTTGCATTCAGCCAGGATTTCACCGGTGGCCGGGTGAACGATGGCCTTGGCGGTCGTGCGACCCAAGACGTAGTCCAGAGGCACTTCCAGCTCTTTGATACCGGCCTTTTCGATCTGGTTGATGTGGCGTGCAGTGATACGACGACCAGCCTCAACAATGACCTTGCCTTTTTCGTCCTGGATGTCCAGAACGGCAATTTCACCACGCAGACGCGAAGCGATCAGCTCCAGCTTGAGGGTTTCATCCTTCAGGCTGAATACGTTGGTGGTGTAGAAAGCATCCAGCACTTGTTCGGTGGTGTAACCCAGCGCGCGCAGCAGTACCGAGGCCGGCAGTTTGCGGCGACGGTCGATACGTACGAATACGCAGTCTTTCGGGTCGAACTCGAAGTCCAGCCACGAACCGCGGTATGGAATGATCCGCGCGGAGTACAGGAGTTTGCCGGAGCTGTGCGTCTTGCCGCGGTCGTGGTCGAAGAACACGCCCGGGGAACGGTGCAGTTGGGAAACGATAACGCGTTCGGTACCGTTGATAACGAAGGTACCGTTTTCAGTCATCAGGGGGATTTCACCCATGTAGACTTCTTGCTCTTTGATGTCCTTGATCGCTTTGTTCGACGATTCTTTGTCGAAAATGATCAGACGGACTTTTACCCGCAAAGGTACGGCGTACGTGACGCCGCGCAACACGCATTCTTTGACATCAAATGCCGGTTCGCCCAGACGATAACCGACGTACTCCAGCGCAGCATTGCCGGAGTAGCTGATGATCGGGAAAACGGATTTGAAGGCCGCATGCAGGCCCACGTCGCGGAACTGATCTTTGGTCGCTCCCGCCTGCAAGAATTCACGATACGAATCCAGCTGGATAGCCAGAAGGTACGGGACATCCATGACGTCCGGCAACTTGCTAAAGTCCTTGCGGATACGTTTTTTCTCAGTATATGAGTAAGCCATCAGCGTTCCCCAGCTTGGTCACCTGCTTGTTTGGCCCCTCCCGACGGGAGCAGCCAGAAAATCTTGCAAACCCCTTGGTTTGCACCACCGCATCGGGTGGCTACAACACGCTTTTGGCGGCGACCGAGTCGACAGCCAAGAACGGAAAAAGGCCGGTGGCAAGAGCCACCAGCCATCAGCCTTCAGCTTAACGCTTGGGCCGGAGACACAAGGTCGATGCTTATTTCAGCTCGACTTTAGCGCCTGCTTCTTCCAGCTTCTTCTTAGCGTCTTCAGCGGCTTCTTTCGAAACGCCTTCAGCTACAACCTGAGGAGCGCCGTCGACTTTCTCTTTGGCTTCTTTCAGGCCCAGACCAGTCAGTTCACGAACTGCCTTGATCACGTTTACTTTCTTCTCGCCGGCTTCAACCAGAACAACGTTGAACTCGGTTTGCTCTTCAACAACAGCAGCGGCAGCAGCAGGACCAGCAGCAGCGACAGCAGCGGTCACGCCGAAGGTTTCTTCCATTGCCTTGATCAGCTCAACAACTTCCAGAACGGTTTTCTGGCCGATTGCTTCGATGATTTGTTCGTTAGTCAGAGACATGACTCAATTCCTGAATTGGGGGACAGCCTAGTACGGCTATCGAAATAAACAAAAATACGCGAAAGGAAATCCAGGGCCTTAGGCCGCGGAAGCTTCCTTCTGGTCGCGAATAGCTGCCAGAGTACGAGCCAGCTTGCTGGTAGCGCCTTGAATCACGCTCATCAGTTTCGCGATAGCTTCGTCACGGGTCGGCAGGCTTGCCAGTACGTCGATTTCGTTTGCTGCGAGGAACTTGCCCTCGAACGCAGCTGCCTTGATCTCGAACTTGTCCTGACCCTTGGCGAACTCTTTGAAAATACGGGCAGCAGCGCCCGGATGTTCATTGGAGAACGCGATCAGGGTCGGGCCGGTGAACGCATCGTTGAGAACACTGTAGTCAGTGTCAGCAACAGCGCGCTTGAGCAGGGTGTTACGTACAACGCGTACGTAAACGCCAGCTTCACGAGCCTCTTTACGGAGTCCGGTCATTGCGCCTACTGTTACGCCACGGGCATCAGCCACGACAGCGGACAGAGCGACTTTGGCAGCCTCGTTGACTTCAGCGACGATGGCCTTCTTGTCTTCGAGATTAATTGCCACGGGTTTAACTCCTGCTTGTTACCGTTTCATCAGGCCTGAGCCGGATGTCGTTTTGGTGTCTGATTCGGTAAGGAACCGGGAGCACCATCTGCGTAGGCTGTAGGTTTAAGACTTTCGCCGCCTACGGTCTTGGATAGCCCCCGCCAGGCAGGGACCCCAATCTTTCAATTGGCGCATTTAAAGCTGCGCCAATTTGTGTCTTATACGTTCAGCGAACCCTGGTCGATGACCAGACCTGGGCCCATAGTGGTGCTCAGGGTAACGCGCTTGACGTAGATACCTTTCGAAGAGGCCGGCTTGATGCGCTTCAGGTCAGCGATCAGGGCTTCAACGTTTTCCTTCAGCTTGACGGCGTCGAAACCGACTTTGCCAACGGAGGTGTGAATGATGCCGTTTTTGTCAGTGCGGTAGCGAACCTGGCCAGCCTTGGCATTTTTAACTGCGTTGGCGACGTCTGGAGTTACGGTACCGACTTTCGGGTTAGGCATCAGACCACGTGGACCGAGGATCTGACCGAGCTGGCCCACAACGCGCATTGCATCCGGGGAAGCAATTACTACGTCATAGTTCAGGTCGCCGCCTTTCATTTCGGCAGCCAGGTCGTCCATACCAACGCGATCAGCGCCAGCGGCCAGAGCAGCTTCAGCTGCCGGGCCTTGGGTGAAGACAGCAACACGTACAGTCTTGCCAGTGCCGTGCGGCAGCACAGTAGCGCTACGAACAACCTGGTCGGATTTACGTGGGTCTACGCCCAGGTTCACAGCAACGTCAACAGACTCGCTGAACTTGACAGTCGACAGCTCGGTCAGCAGAGCAGCAGCGTCTTCGAAATTGTAAGACTTGCCTGCTTCGATTTTGCTAGCGATAGCCTTTTGGCGCTTGGTCAGCTTAGCCATTACACACCCTCCACGTTAAGGCCCATGCTACGAGCAGAACCGGCGATGGTACGCACGGCTGCATCCATATCAGCTGCAGTCAGATCCGCGTTTTTGGTTTTCGCGATCTCTTCCAGCTGAGCACGAGTTACGGTGCCAACCTTAACGGTGTTAGGACGAGCGGAACCGCTAGTCAGACCAGCAGCCTTCTTCAGCAGAACCGAAGCTGGGGTCGACTTGGTTTCGAAAGTGAAGCTACGGTCGCTGTATACAGTGATGATCACTGGAGTCGGCAGACCTGGCTCAAGACCCTGAGTACGGGCGTTGAAGGCCTTGCAGAATTCCATGATGTTCACGCCGTGCTGACCCAGAGCTGGACCGACGGGTGGACTTGGGTTGGCCTGAGCGGCCTTCACTTGCAGCTTGATGTAAGCGGTAATCTTCTTGGCCATGAGGCACTCCAATTACGGGTTCAAACGCCTCGAAAGGCTCCCCGGTTACTTGCGCGTTTATCCCAGTGACGACAAAACCCCACAGCCTAGGACTGTGGGGTTGGGATGCTTGCTCAGCTAGACCTTCTCGACCTGACTGAACTCCAACTCTACCGGAGTAGAGCGACCGAAAATGAGCACAGCCACTTGGATCCGGCTCTTTTCGTAGTTAACCTCTTCGACAGTGCCGTTAAAATCAGCAAACGGACCATCTGTAACACGAACAACCTCACCCGGCTCGAACAACGTCTTCGGCTTGGGCTTGTCGCTACCATCAGCAACACGACGCAGAATTGCTTCTGCCTCTTTATCGGTGATTGGAGCAGGCTTATCAGCGGTACCGCCGATGAAACCCATGACACGAGGGGTATCCTTGACTAAGTGCCAAGTACCTTCGTTCATGTCCATTTGAACCAGCACGTACCCTGGAAAGAACTTACGTTCGCTCTTGCGCTTCTGACCATTCCGCATTTCGACCACTTCTTCAGTGGGAACCAGAATTTCGCCGAAGCCATCTTCCATGCCTGCCAGCTTTACGCGCTCCAGCAAAGAGCGCATAACATGCTTCTCGTAACCCGAGTAAGCATGCACAACGTACCAACGCTTAGCCACGGGACACCCTTAGCCAACAATCAAGGAAACAAGCCAGCCGAGCAGGGAATCAAGACCCCACAACAGCAACGCCATAACCAGAACAACAGCCACCACAATCAGGGTGGTCTGCGTGGTTTCTTGGCGAGTCGGCCAAACGACTTTACGAATTTCGGTGCGCGCTTCCTTTACCAGGACCGCGAAAGACTTGCCTTTAGCAGTCTGCAGACCTACAAAGGCAGCTACAGCAGCAAGGGCAAGCAATGCGAGCACACGGTACAGGATCGGCGAAGCAGAATAGTACTGATTGCCAACAACGCCTACGACCACCAACGCGACCACAGCAAGCCACTTGACCAGATCGAAACGAGAGCTTTGAGCTTCAGCCTTAGGAGTCATCTATGAAGATCCTGTGAAAAGAAAGCCAGACACACCACGTGAATCTGGCAGGTCAGGAGGGAATCGAACCCCCAACCTACGGTTTTGGAGACCGTCGCTCTGCCAATTGAGCTACTGACCTAAAACAAATCAGGCCGACCATTATGCAGGCCTGAAAAAGACTTTACAACAACCAACCCCAAGAGACTTGAAATCACCCGACAACAAAGCCAGGCACAACACCATCAAGCCGAGGCAGCTGTTAAAACAAAGGCAGATATTTTCATATCTGCCTTGTTATATGGAGCTCTTGAGCGGATTTGAACCGCTGACCTCACCCTTACCAAGGGTGTGCTCTACCAACTGAGCTACAAGAGCGAAACACATTGCACAACCTGCAAACTTGGAGCGGGTAGCGGGAATCGAACCCGCATCATCAGCTTGGAAGGCTGAGGTTCTACCACTAAACTATACCCGCGGAGCTTGCAGCTCACGCTAAAATGGTGGAGGGGGAAGGATTCGAACCTTCGAAGTCGTAGACGTCAGATTTACAGTCTGATCCCTTTGGCCGCTCGGGAACCCCTCCTAAGCGAGCCGGCATTTTACATTACGCCGACCTTCTGTCAAGCATTTTCTCATTTAAAAATATGAGGTTAGCTGCATTGACCTTCGCTTCACACCGCTGACCGTAAAGGTCTTCACTGCGAAGCGGGCGCCATTCTATGCAAACTAATCGAGAGTTGCAACGCCTTCGCACAACATTATTTTATGTTTTAACTCATTGAATTCCTTAGCAAGGTTTTCAAAGGGCAGATCTTCAGCCAGGCGCCTGCTTTCGGGGGCAACACGGAGCCAGTAACCAGAGACCTCCTGCGTATTGAGCAATTGCATCTTGACCTTTATATCCAGACTGATCAGACGCTGCTCTAGTACCAACGCTTGCCGCTGATCCGCAAAACCACCCAGATACAAACAGGTATTCACCTCAGAAGCCTTGGCCCTGTCACGCTTTTGCACGGCATCGGATGATTCACTCAGAAGGCGGATATCTTGCTGCGAGCCCTTGTAAAGACTCAGAGGAGTGACATCCTTTGCCCGTAACGGCGCCTCTTGCTGATGCCAAATGTAGTAGAACGCATTGAGGACCAGCAAAAGCAAAAACAGCCAACGCATAAACACCTCAGGACAAAGGGCACGCCATCGCTAGGCCAACAAAGACCAGATCCGGAACAAGCCGAGCCTGAGGCACAGCCTCCGAAACGAGCTCGGCATCCCCGCCAGTGAGAAACACCACGAATTCATCACCCCAGTAACTTCGAGCAAGCTCCAGCTGAGTCAGCACGAAGCCTCTCAGCATGAGCGTACAGCCGCGCTCTACTGCCTCGACGGTGGTACGACCTGGCGATAAGCGCGCCAATGCCTGCTCGGCTGCGGCATCGTCATAACGTATCTTGCGGGTATGAGTTCGCAACTGGTTACGCATCAACGGCATCCCAGGACAAATGAAGCCTCCTAGGTGCTCACCATCCGAAGCAATAAAATCGGCCGTTGCCGCAGTACCGAAATCAAGTACCAGGCAGGCACCCGAGGCCAATTTGAACGCACCGAGCATTGCCAACCAGCGATCAAGCCCGAGGCGCTCGAACTCCTCATACCCGTTGCGAACGCCCGCCATGTCGCGCGCGGGCGCAGCGCAGGACACGACAACCCCAAAAGACGCCTCCAAGGCCGCCACCAACTTGCTCGTTTCTTCTGAAGCCCTAACACTCACCAAACGACAGCGTGTCAGCAAGACGCCGGGCAGCGCCAACAGGCTATCGATTAGGGCAACATCCGAACCGACGACGCCTTCTGCAAAAACGCCGATTGCTGTCAAATCAAGCACGCGCCATTTGATGAAGCTATTCCCACAGTCGAGCTCAAGAATCATCACGCAACCTCAGGCTTAACTCACCACCGCTGTACGTCTTTTCGACACCCTCTACACTCAATCGCAAAGCCCCCTGACGATCGACGCCCAAGACCACGCCCTCAATATGATTAACCCCTGCTATGAGGGAAACAGCTTTACCCTGCCACAAATGATTCTGCTCCCACTCCTCTTGGAGCGCCGCAAAACCGGAGGCCTTATGTCGATCCAGATAGTGCTGCAGTTGCAGGCCAAGTCTCGCAACAAGAAGGTTACGATCAAGAGGCAGACCAGTTTCCAGCTGCACCGAGGTCCACTGCTGATCAACGTCTGCAGTTCTTTGCATATTCACGTTAATCCCAACCCCCAGGACAACGTGACAGATATCCGCTGGATCCCCGACCAGCTCAAGCAAAATTCCGGCAATTTTTTTTCTGCCAACCAAAACGTCGTTTGGCCACTTCAGCGCTGCGCCTTGCACCCCAGACTCACGCAGAGCCTGCATGACAGCCAACCCGACGACAAGGCTCAACCCTTCCAATTGCCTGAGTCCACCCTCGATGCGCAATACGAGGCTGTAATACACATTTTGTGCGAATGGACTGACCCACGCCCGACCCCGCCGCCCTCTCCCTGCCGTTTGCTGCTCTGCGAGCACCAGGAGCGGGGCGGCACAGCCAATCTCGACAAGGCGCAGCGCTTCAGCATTAGTGGAGTCAATGGAATCTGAAATATGAACGGGCCAGCTTAGGGTCGGCGCATTTGAGGTGATCTCCTCAGCACTCAAGAAGACCAATGGCGATGCCAACTGATATCCCCGCCCTCGAACCTTATGGACAGACAGGTTCAATTCGGCCTCCAGGTGCTGCAGTTGCTTCCAGACAGCACTGCGACTGATGCCCAAGGCGACACCCAATGCCTCTCCAGAATGGAATCGACCGTCTTTCAAGAGTTTCAACAACGTCAGCATGCAAGTATCGCCTCACAATGAGGCACGCATGATAGCCATGCGTAAGACCATTGCATAGAAAGGCGGGCGCTTAGCGTGAAGGTCGGGCAACAAAAACGCTTAAATGCCTTTTCACCCGCCCAGAACAAAACCCCATCTGCTTTCGCAAATGGGGTTTCGGAATTTAATCTTGACGATG
>NZ_JBSVVZ010000055.1:0-44704 GCF_054071875.1 Pseudomonas sp. SDO524_S393
TCTAACTGATCCACCGCTTTCGCGAGCAAGCCCGCTCCCACAATTTGGATCTCCTGTATCAGGCAGATATCAATCGGCTCTGTGTAAGCGAGCGCCGAATTTGGCACCGCTTAGCGAGAAAATTGGCACTAACGAAGAATCAAAAAAGCTAATTCTTTAGCGATTAATTTGGCACCTTGAGGAACAGAGGATCAAGAAACATCCCCACCAGGAGCGGTCGGCCAGTCAATCGCTAATGGAAAGCCATCCTGTAGATCTATCTCGTTGAGATCGACGCGATAACCTTTCCACTGCTTGAGCTTGACGATTACCTCTGGTGTCGCCCTGCCAAGATCAACAGCATCCTGTAATGGCGCTATACGGATAGTGGCGACAGATAGTAATTGATCACGCTTAGCCAACGCGAAATCCGCCAACTCTGCGGGAGTAGGTTCTGGGATTGGTTCCGGCTGCGGCATTGAGGGCACCGCGACTTTGAATCCACCTTCAATTGTGACCACCAAACCAGAACACACGCCTTCAAGCGCCTCAGCATACTGCTCCGCAGTGATCTTAATTGAACCCGGAAATTCATCCTCGGCAATTACATCATTGGCTGCATAAGGCATCATTTGATCCTCAAAAAATAAGTAACAGCAATAGACTTAACCCTGGTTTCAGCGGCAGTTCTCGCCACCCGACTCGCATCAAAGTCAACGGACACTGATCCCCACGCTCCTCCGCCAGCGATACCTGTAGGCACCCCACCTCTCGCATTAGCTTTAAAGGCACCAGATCCGCTTGTTGGAGACGTGTTCCCCATAGGGAACGTCGATGACTCACCCGTAATATTTTGAAGAGCATCTTGTAGAAGCTCACCTGCTACCACACCCGCTCGCAGCACCCTTTGCTCCGTATTGATCAAATTGACAGCTCGTCCGTGTAAAGGACTACCGGGTGAATTAATCACTGCTGTCGCAGTGACTAGTGGAAATGAGCCTGATACGACCTCGCTTGTCAGGACGCCAGTGTTGTAACTGTCACTCGCAGTCAGCGTGATATAGCGGTAACTCTTGTTCAAAGGTGGGATCTGCGTCGCACCGTCAAGGAGCAAACCTATCGGCACTCCAATAGGCTGCAACCCCCATGAGTCAAAGCCTTGGAGAAGCGCGTCCACCTGGGCTCGGGTGTAGGCATCCAATATGCCGTATCCCGCGAGTGACGTAGCCTTAGCGGCCTTGCTCGCAAGAGCATTTGTTACTGTGGTGGCAAAGTGCGGATCATTGCCCAGCGCGTCGGCCAGTTCTTTGAGCGTATCTAACGCCTCTGGAGAGGCCCCGACCAAGGCCGCTACGGCTTGCTCAATGGCTACCGCTGTTTCCATCCTTGTGTAAGCGTCAGTAATCCCAAACCCAGATATGGTGGTCGGCTTACCGGAGAGCTTCGACCAAGTACTCGCAGCTTCTTGTAACGCCTTAATAGCTTTCAATACCTGGGCATCATCCGCAGGATCCAACGGCTGCCCCGTAGCCTGCGCAACGTTGGCTAGCTCCCGTTGCACTGAGTTTAGCCAGGCCGCCATGATCATGGTTGCGTCAATACCGGAGCCAGGCTGGCCCGAGGTGAACTCACCCGCACCATTCGCCGTAGAAGTGCTGTGTCCGATTTTCTGCATCAGTTGTCTCCATAACCAAATAGCAAAGTGGACTCGGCCGGTTTCATCTGGCTAAGTCGACATTCAAGTATTTTATTGCCCCACGACGCCAAGGGATCGCCTGCGGCGGTTAGCCCCGCCCTGGCATAGTTGACGGTTACGGCCGGGGCATTGACCCGCCAGGCATAGTCCCAATCACCTCCATAGAGCCTGTCGCCCGCACGGGAGATACCTGCACGCGCAGGACGAAAAGTGGTGATAGTGATGTCGTAGCCGAGGGCTTTCGCCAGAGCGATAAAGAATGGTCGGCTCTGTCCCCCACGTGCCTGGAGCTTGCTGACAACAGCCTGTACACGCTGACGCACTGATTGAGACACACCGACCAGGCATGGGTCCGGCAGTGCAAGCACGCGCTCCCAGTCAGCCAGCCCCATGCCTGAGTCGGCAAAGATCGCGCTGTAGACAGCCTCGGCCTGGGCGTCGGACTGCGTCAGAGCATTAGCCTCAGCCTCAATAACGGCAGATAGCAGCGGCGCCAGGCCGTCGTAAGAGACGGGAGGCAGCAGCAACCGAAGCTGGTCCGCGAGGGCAGTCATTCCAGCAGACCCAGAGTAATGGTGCCTGGCCGAATCCAGCCGATCAGGAGCGGATCGTCGGAAGCTTTGACGTTGCCCAGGGGCTCTGTAACCGACCTGTCAATGACGCCTGCCAAGTTGTTGATCATGGCTTCTATCTGAGAGCGTTTGAGTGTCTCGCGTGGCTTCATCGCACCCAGCAACGCGTTATAACCCGCCTGCGCAGCAGCCTGCACTTCTGCCAAGGTGTAACCGTCGGCCACTTCAACCAGTGCAACGGAGTCGACGCTACGTATGGTTGGGGCGAAGACCCACACGTCCGCAATGACCGAACACAGACTGAGCACATGCTCCTTGCAGAGGGCGATGACTTCGGCGGAGGGATTGCCGGTGCTGGCGGTGATGACGAGGTCAACGGTGCCACCGCCTCTACGGCCGGGAAGGACCAGGGCGTCTGCAACACCATCAACCTCTTTGGCCCAGCGCTTGAAGTCATAAACGGTGCCGCCCGCTGGTGGCGACTGGATGATGTCGAGCAGCCGGGCGAGTAGCGACTCAGGCTTCTCCAGATCCTCGCCACCGGTTGTTGCCTCAATGAAACTAGCGTTTGCGTCCATGCCCAACGGTGGGCTAGTGAGAACCAAGTCGCCGGTCAAGCCGTTGAGTGAGGCGCCCACGGTTTGAGCCCTAACCTGGACTGTCGCGGTGCCATCGGTGCCAAGTGTCGCGCTTACCAGGCTATTGAACTGTTCCCCGGTCGTGCGATGGGTCAAGGTCGAACCAAGCAGCAGCTCAACACCTTGAGCGCCCTTCAAGCCCACGGTGCCAGTGGCAGTAACCGGATCCTTGCGCGGAACACCACGAATACCAGCGGCATGCACCAGCTCTTCCTCATCGGCAGTGTCCGGGAAGATCTGGCGATAGAGCCAGGCCAGCTTCTGATAGAGGCCTTCGATAGCAGCGGCAATGGCCGCAGACCGGATGTAGTGGTCACTATCGCTGCCGATGTCGGCTTCATCGTTGAGCGCTTTAATGTCCCGCAGAATGCCTGCCAGGATGGTCTCAAGATTGGGAGCGGAAAAGGCCATGTCAAATCACCCTTACAGGTTGGCGGAACACCTGCGAATTGCCGGTGGCGTCGATGATGTCAATTTGCAGCGTGAGCCAGCCGTTATGGGGCTGCTCGGCAGTTACGGTGATCGCCTTGGCGCGGCCGTCATCCAGCAGGGGCTTGAGCGCTTGCTCGGCGTATTGCTTGGCAAGGATGCCCACCCGAGGGAGGTCTTTTTCACGGCGAAGTTCGTGCAGGCGGGAGCCCAGGGTGGGATCTTTCCACCAGGTTCCGAGAGGGGTCATAAGGCGTACGTAAACGGCGTTTGCCAGCGTTTTGATACGCTGGCCCGTCAAGTCGCCTGTAGCTGGGTTTATGCCTGCGTCCATAGGCTGGCATGTTGTCGCGCAGGCGCGATCATTTGAGTATCAGCGGGGTTTAAGGTTGCTGGCCTATTCACCGAATTATCGTCTAGGCTGCGACTGATCCATGCGATCAACGCCGCCTACCTTACCTTCGGAGTTACACCATGCGGTCCAACCTTTACCACGTAGGGCTTTTACTCTTAGTCTCTTCAAGCTCATGGGCTGATGAAGCGCCCCCAGTCTCTGGGACAGAGATGCTTGCTGCCGCAAAGCTATCAGGAGCTTGCGGTATCATCGGGCAAATGGCTAGCTTTCAGGACTCCACCAAAATGGCTGGTGGAACTGAATTTCTCAACAGATTCATGACTACCGAAGCTGCCAGACTTGGGTGGACGCTAGACCAATACGTCGAGCGCTGTCGTGGAGCACATCAGGTGTATCAGACTTTCTACGACGCGTTTGATCAGCGGGAAAAAGCGCATTGATTGCCACGGTTATTGCTGCTGCCCAGGTGCTGGGCCACCGCCGTGATTGTGACCGTTGTAAATTTCACGGTCTGCCTGCATCGACCGTGTATGGTCCTCGATCTCGCCATCAGCCTTGATACCGCCCTCAACATGCTGGTCACCCGACATCTCCACCATGGGCGTCTCAAACCGCACCTTGTTCTTGACCTTAAACACCAGGTCATCAGTCACAACCTCAATCATCCGGCCACGCTTCATGTGCACGTAGTCCCCCTCGTCGGTATAGAGCGAGACCTCGCCGTCCTTGAGCTGGAGCCGATAGCGGCCATCCTCACTGGCGATCACGACGCAGTGACTACTACTACCGCCGATGGGGATCACTACGTAGTCGGCACCAGGCAATGGCGCTGAGCTGAAACCATAGTGCTGGGCCAGCTCACCCGATACCGACTCACCGGCCAGCCCCTGCATCTCGACGCCGATCAAAGCCCCATGGGTGTTTCCGACGGCCGTCGCACGGAATGCCTGGCGAACCTTACTCATAACCTTCCACACCTGGTCGCGCACCAGTTGCGCCATGACGCTCATCAGGCGCCCCTAATAATTTGGATCAGATCTGCGTCCGGGTTGGACTTACCTTTGTGTTTCTTCAGTTTGTTGCCGTCCAGCACCCACATCTTGTCTTCACGGAATCGCAGTTCGGTAATAGCACCCTCGCTACGGGAAAGGCGCAAAGTCCTAGACATCAGAAAGTAGACATCATCGACGCCGTGAACCTCACTACGGATGATGACTCGCATGCCCGGATTCCATACCTTCCCGTTACCGGCTCGATGTCCCTGCACTACGATGCGGATCTCGAAGCCCTCCAGACGACTGTCAGCCAGTAGCTTTCGGGCGCGGGTGGTGGCCATGTCTTGGCTTTCACTGGAACTGTCTACAACCACCTTCGGCCGGAAGATCCCACGCCGGGCGAGCGTTTCGTCCTGGATCACAGAACGCAGGTGGGAGCGCTGGGTGTCGAGCCCGTCATTGGCATATTGGCCGTGCTGGCCAAGGACGGTTATTTGGCTGTACCTGTTGGCGATGGACCGCCTCACGCTCATTCGCTGTACATTATTACCTTCACCGTCCTCCCGCAGTATCAGCAAGCCCGATGGAGACGCGGTGTAATCCGGCCCGCCGATGATCAAGCGGCCATCCGGCTCGACCCAAGGCCATAGGCCATTGGCCTCTGCGACCTGGAGCAATGCCTCCCATGCGGTTTGCCCCGGTTCGATCTGGACACGACGACGGGTTTTAGCCTGGTCGGCGCGGATCTCGACCTGGTAAGCACCTAAAGGCTTAACTACCTGTTCCAGGATCTGCGCCAACGAAGCCTCACGCATGGAGACGAAAGGTGACGAGCAGTCCACCAGGGGCGCAGCCCGATCACGTCCGTTGATACGCATCGAGATGCCTTGGCGTGAAACGTCATGCTCAAACTCGTCGATCTGCCCTGTCAGCACCCGGTCGCCGTCGAGCGTCAACGTGCAGGGCGCCCCTTCCTTGATCACGTCGGGCAGGCGTGTTGCATTCTTCGTGTGCAGCTCCAGCTCGAAAGCGTCGGCCGGGGTCAGCAGATCTGACTCAACCGACCAGCCGTCCCACGTGTCGTGGGCCAGACCACCGATGGCAAGCTGAATAGAGGGAACAGGATCATTCAGCATAAGCACGCAATACCTTCCCAGTCGGGATGTTGTGGGGCGTTTTCAGGTCGGGATTGAGTCGGATCAATTCGATAGCGCGCTCGTGATCGCCATACCAGCGGTGAGCCAGTAGACGCAGACTGGCCGGGGATTCGACCTCACGCTCAATCATTGGCGGGCTCAACAGGATGACTTGACGGGCACGCGCCTGGATCAGTGCGGCGGTGTTACGTAGCGCCTCGATCACCGGCCGAGACGTTTCCAGGTCGAACAAGTGACGATGCAGCAGGATTGCTCCCTGGACCAATGAGCGCACCAAGTTAACCAGACCCTCTAATTCAACCGGGCTCAGGGTGGGCTTTTTGCTTTCGGCCTCGATGACGATGGCAACCGCCTGGGCGTGAGCTGCGGCCAGTTCGGTGATGACCAGAACGACCAGGGCAAACCCGCTGGCCTCGACGGGATCATCGGGCATACGGTCAGGCAACAGGCTTGCATCAGGCGCAACGCCTTGCCGGGCGCTAATAAGAAAGGCATTGGCTGCTCGCGCCGGTTCGGTGGTCAAACTATCCCCGCCCGGCATCGTTGCGGGAACACCTGCACGAGAAAGCAGCGCCGCCGAGGTACTGGGCGTGTTGTCCTGGATAGAACTGCGGATCTGCGTCGGCGTGCGGAATAGGTCGACCAGGGGATCGAACGCGGCCGATGGATTATTAGCCATCGAGATGACGCCGGACACTACACCGAGGATCTGGGAGCGCAGCTGCTGCACGCGCAGGAAGATACCCGGCAATCCCAGGGCCTTTTCGATCAGGCCCACCCAGCCGCCACCAATCCACGACTGAATCTCACTGACCAGAGAGTCGATGCGACCAAACAGGTCAAAGACGCCATCCTGCCAGCGGTACGCATCCTCTTGATCCAAGACGCCGATGTCGACGAACTCAAACTGTCGAGCGAAAAATGGCAGGTCCGGCGTGTCCTCGACGAACATCAGGGTGACCTGGGCGGAGTCAGGATTGTCCGCATCGTGCTTCACATCGACGTTGTGCGAGACGACGCTCAGGCTTCCATAGATCGGGTGGATCAGTTCACCAGGGCCACGCTGACCAAGAGCAACCAACAGGTTCTGTAGCTCAATCTCGTAGTTAACGCCGTAGACGATGATCTGCATGGGAAAGCGACGAGGGCCCCGGCCCAGATCGACCACGCTGTCACCGTCTCTAAAGGGCACGCCATGTTCGGACAGCGCTCGTTGCCACTGAAGGTTCTCGCCGACGACCTGGAGCGGCACCCCTCGATAGGATGCGTCCAGCAACGTTTCTGCCCAGCTCATCGGCCGCGCCTCATTTGGATATCGGTACGTCGCTCGACCTCGGCCTGGATCATGCTGGAATCCATGCGCAGTTCGATGACCAAGGGTTGATCAAGCAAGCGTTGTAGGCGAGCTGCCGCCGCTGGAGTTTCTGCCCCTGCGCTGACGGCACGATTAGCGATACCTGACGCCCACTGATTGGCGCCGTCGATTGGCAGGCCAGCGGCTGTCATGCCGGTTTGCTGGTGCGCCAATCGCTGGGCCTGGGACGACAACCAGTCGGAAGTTTGATTCGGGTTCTGCCCGGCCAGGTCGAGACGATTGCGATAGAACGCCGCCTGATAGGTACGTTCGCCGTCATTCAACAGCTTGCTTCGAAGGGCTGCGTCCAACCGGCCTTCATCAGAACCCGTAGTACTTGCACCACCGATTTGCGTGGATGTTGCCCCGATAGCTACCGGGCCCAGCCAAGGCGCGAAGAAGCCACCAGGCTTCCCTTTTCCTGCCGTGGGCCCATTGGGCAGATCGGGCATCCCACCGGGCATTGCACCACCAGGCCAATTGGTGACGAACACGGATGTAACGCCCGTCGCTTCTTCTAGAACCTTACCCACGGCGATGTTTTTCAACGTCTCAGGGCCGCCCATGAACTTGTTTAGCAAAGCCCCAGCGCCAGCTTTGGCACCGCGCCCGGCATAGTAACCACCGACACCTAGAGCAGCCCCACCGGCCAGCATTTGCGCGCCAGACAAATTCAGATCGTCCAGCAGGTAGGAGCCCATATCGGCAAGGCCCTTATTTAAAGGTGTTGCCATACGGTCCATGGCTTCGGCCAGTGTCGCCTTCATGCGTGCGGCAGTACCACTGCTACTTTCAGTGTTCTCTTTCAGGTCTTTGCTATAAATGGGCTCAGCGTTACCCAGCGTTTTAGCACCTGACTTTAAGTCATCCAGTCGGTCTCCAGTTAGCATACTGCGCCAACCACGCACGGTATCCTGGTCCATACCTTTGAAAACAACGCCCATGAACTTGGCACGCTGCTCATCGTTTTTCATCGCCTCATACTTACGCTTTATCTCTCCGAAAACTTCTTCCGGGTTACGTGAGCTTTTATCTTTGTTGTAAAAATTAACGCCTGTTACTTTAGCGACTTGGTCTCTGTATTGCTTATTGCTGAATACGCGCAATGTTGACTCGGCTAACGTTCCAAGCCTATCGGGTTGTAGTTCAACCTTGGAAAGCGATTCCGTGAATGCCAAAGCCTGCTCGATTGACATGCCCGCTGCCGCTGCGGCGCCTCCGATTTTTGGAAACAAGTCAGACAAGTTTTCAAGTTCAGCATTACCAAGCCTTCCGGCGACCGTCATCTTTTGGAGCAAATCAAGCGCGGCACCTTCTTTATTCAAATTAATGTTGAATGCGCCAGATGCAGCAACAACTGCTTTGCCTAAGATCGCTGGGTTTGCACCAGTAATAGCGTTAGCCTGACCGATGGCATCGCCAGTTTTCTTTGCCGCATCGTAGTTCACACCAGATGCAATCAGCGTATTGAATCCAGTGTCTACATCTGCACGACTAGCGCCGTAGGTTTTAGCGATTCGCCATCCTTCTGTATGCCACTCTTCTTTTTCCTCGTTGGTCATACCCGCCGTCTGTTTGGTACGGATTAGCACGCGCTCCAGTTCGGAGTTGGCTTTCAATCCAGCAACCACTCCAACGCCCACACCAAGCCCGGCAAGTT
Organism: Pseudomonas sp. SDO524_S393; assembly: GCF_054071875.1. NCBI lineage: Bacteria > Pseudomonadati > Pseudomonadota > Gammaproteobacteria > Pseudomonadales > Pseudomonadaceae > Pseudomonas > Pseudomonas sp. SDO524_S393. Next base: position 8,836 of record NZ_JBSVVZ010000055.1, read on the forward strand.
TTCCTTGCATGCTGCCGCCCAGGCCCTTGATGCGGTCGAATTCCTGACGCACGCCCATCGCGATAGTTTTCAAGGTGCGCAGACTACGACCGCTGTTCTGCGCCATGCGCCGGAAAGATGCCTCTGTCTTGTCAACACTCTGACGCAAAGGTTGCACACCTTGCCGGTCGGTATTCTGCAACTCGGTTTTCGCATCGCGGGCGGCCTTGCGAGCAGCGTTGGCCATGTCCTTTAGTTCGGCAGTGGTCTTGCTGACCTCGATGCGCGTGCCGGAACCGGCCCTAGCTGTTTCACGCATGGCACTACGGATGACTTTATAACTGTTGGCCCCGACCTGGCCGACCTTGCCAATGGCCGAGGAAGCTTTCCAGCTTTCATCAGCCAAGGATTTAGCGCCTTCCTTGCCCGCTTTGCGTAGGTCACGGTTGATCTGCTCGATCTCCCGCCGACTGTTGCCTGCATGGGCCTGGAAACGAAGCGCGACGCGCAGATCGGACATGAGCAACTCCCAGTAACGGTCTTACAGGAACAAGAAAGGCCCGGTGTCGAGCCTATCCTTTGGGTTTTGGCAGCGGCTTGCGCTGGCGCTGACTGACATAGCGGGTGCCTTTGACCTTGCCGATGATCAAATCAACACGAGCATCGATCTCGGCCCTGGTCATCTGGCGCAGCTCTTCTAGCCGGTAGCCGTGACGGACGAAGGCGTGTTCGATTCGTCGCCAGTCGGCGTTGCCGCGCTCGGCGGCGCGAGCTTTTTTTCCAACTCGGCATCGGCGTCGGCAATGATGGCCAAGTCGCTTTCGGTCAATTCGCCCAGGAGCAATTCAGTGGTCAGCGCCTCGGCGGGGATCTCGCCCAGGGACAACAACTGACGGCGATAGACCTCCAGGGTAATCAGTTGAAACGGCGCACCAGGGTGCAGCTCCTGCGCCGCGACCAGGTCGCCCGCAACAGGCACACGCAAGGTGAAAGTCTTGTGACGCAGGCCAGAGTAATAAACACCCATCTGGAGTTCGCGGGTGATGCTCAGGCCTTCCCAACGCTTGCTTGATTGGTCAGTCATTGCATTACTCCGTGTAGTAGTTGAGGGCCGCGATGGTCAGATCGCGGGTGGCTTCACCTTCAACCTGGTACTTGCTGCCCATTTCCATCAGGGAGCAACCGGTCCAGGTCTGACGCTTGCTGCCGCCGTCCTGCGGATAGATGGTCAGCTTGGCGTCCATCAGGGCGCGCCAATCCGGCTCGCCGGTTTTCGGGATGGGCACCGAGATTTTCAGCTCGTGCTCTTCAATGCCCTTCGCTGTGCCTGTAGCGCGGCCAGTGCGGTTCATGGTCTTGACCACCTTGCGACCGGTCTTGAGGCTCGGCTCAACGCTGGCCACCTCGTAGTCGGTGCCGTTGATCTCCAGGACGATCTGCCCTACGTAGTTATCAGACATCTCAGTTCACCTTTAAAGGAGCAGGTCGATGCGACCGGCGAACACATGCAGGCCGTTTACGACATCGGTGGGAATAGTTGCGTTAACGCGGTTCACATCCTGGGGCGAACGCTCGACCACCAGCCCGGCCGCGTTGGCTTCAACCTCTTCGACGATCTCCAGCTCTTCCAGCTTAAGCAGCACGTCCATCAGCTCGCCGCGCACTGCTTCCGGGGTTTTCTTGGAGAGCTTGGAGCGTGGGAAGCGCAGGCGGATACGGTCACGACAGGCCATCCGCACGTAATACAGAGTGCGGATGGTGGTCAGATCCAGCAGGGACACGTCCGTGGCACCGGCTGCGGACTTGGTGTAAGTGGTCACTGCACGGACGATCTGGATGACATCACCGGCCGCGACTTCCAGTGGCGTGACGCCATTGGCCAGGGCGGTCTCTTGCTCCGTGCGGCCAAGGCGCTGGGTGACTGGCGGCACTTTGATGCCAGTCAGCACTAGGGTATTGAGTGGCCGCGCTGGATCTTCTTCGGAGGCGATCATCGCGGCATAAGCGGCGGCGACCTGGCGCGCAGACGATGCAGTGCCTGGCAGCACTGCCAAGCTGATCGCGCCGGAGTTGATCGACGTGGCCAAGGTGGTCGCGGCAGACAAGGTGCCGGTCAGTGCCGCCACACCGATGATGCCCTGTTGCTCCATCGAGCTGGTGTAGGTCTGAATGTGCGTGCGCAGTGCGGTGAGCGCGACCTGGCTGAACCAGGCAGGTACCAGGATGGTGAAGCCACCCATGGCCGTCGAGTCCAATGCGGCCTTGATGTCGGGCTCTGCATCACCTGCCACCACCACGCCCACAGCAGAGACCGAGGCATACCGATAGGCTGTGATGAAGGCGTCAGCCATTTCCTCAGCGACGGTTCCGCCGAACAAGGCCTTGGCTTCTGCCGCACTGTAGAAAGGTGTCGGCACATGGGCCGCTACCGTCGCACCTTCGCCCAAGGGAACGATCAGGCAGACGTTCTGCTTGTTGGTCGGCAGTGTCCGTACCGCCAGGCTGGTATTGAACTCCATGTAAACGCCCGGCTTGCGAATCGAAGCCGGGATGGTGTCAAAGGAAATGCTCATTCGGCGGATTCCTGTGCGGGTTGTTTGGCACCGTCGCGTATTTTCTCGGCGGTCAGCAGTTCCCCAGTCGCCAACCGGCGCCGGTAGTAGGAGGTGTCCGGCACGTCGACCGGCTTGGCGTCTTCGATGTACTGGTACGGATCTTCTTCCGTGGGCACCCGATGACCAGGTGCGGCTTTAACGCGCATTACACGTCCCTCAATTCAATGTTGTCGGTGGCCACCGGCTCGGGGTTTTCCGATGGAGTGTGGTACTGCATGTCGATGCCGAGCAGATCTGGCAGATCAAGCGCAGGCTTTTTCCAGTCCAATTCGATGACGAATGACTGCCCCAGGACAGACATGTGGTCACTCTCAAACTTGCCGTTGACCAGGTTGGAAAGCTCGGTTGGACGGATAGCCGCACGATCTGTCCAGGGCTGCCATTCCACCAGTTGGTGCATGCAGGCTTCCCACAGGTCGTAGCTACCTATGTCCTTCGGGCCGCTGCCACGCCGGGTTTCCCGCTCGCCACGGGGGTGCCGTGTGACGATTACCAGGCGGAAAGTAATCGGCACTGTGTAGCGATCATGACTACGCCGCTGAAATGTTACTTTTGGCACCATGACCAGAACGGCCGGACAGCGCTTGAGCAACCCAGACAACAGGTCCGGGTCGCTCAGTTCACCGCCATAGCTTTCCACGACCAGGCGCGGGATCTTGGCGACCAGTTCCTTCAGGCGCGCCTCAATCAGATCCTCCAGTTCGCCCAACATCAGAGCGACCTCAAGGTGGTGCGAGACATAAGCCGGGGCTGGCTGCTGAGCTGCATGCCCGACCGACCCGCCTCGGCGGCACCACGTTCTTTGTCTTCCTTGGCCAGGGTCTCAAGGCGCTTGAGTACATCCTTGTAAAGCACGCGCACCGTCGACTCTTCCTTACCAGCGTCGTCATAGAGGTGGTAACGGGCGATCTCGGCCAGATCATCGGTCACCCACTCCGGCGCGTCCTCGCCAACTGGGCGGAAGCGCAGGTAAAACGAAATCTCACTGCGCGCCCGAGTCACGGCATCGGCAATCCGAGCCAGAGTCACGACTGCGATTGCCACATCTTCCGCGTCCCAACTATCAAGCGGCTCGCCAGCAGCGGCAGCTACTAACAGTTCTGGCTCAATGGTCCGCTTGTCATCAGGAACAGCTACCTGAGTGATATCACGGGCGCCGAAGCGAATCAGAAGTTGAGTGGCGGACGGCAGTGAGAGGTTCATTTACCGTCGCCCTCGACCTTGGTCGCCTTGGGTTTTCCGGTTTTGGCTGGCGGTTTCGATGCCTGCGCCTTGGCGCCTTCACGCGCCTGATCTTCCTGGAGGGCGTCGTCCCAGAGAGATTCAAGTGCTGCATCAGCCGATGCTTGCGCCTTGGCCACTTCACGCGCCCGGTCTTCCAGGAAGGCATCGTCCCAAAGGGCATCAAGGTTGCCAGCCACCGGGGCTACGGACAGAACCACTCCATCACCCAGCGCTGTAGTGCTTGCTTCCAGCGTCTGCGACTGATGGTTTTGTGCGGTGCCGGGCGCTTTCGATACATCGACTTCCTGGAGGTTTTCATCGCGGCGGTCCTGTACCTGGTCGAATTCATCCTCCTCATAAGCGAGGATCAACTGAGGCTCTTTTGACAGAGCCCGCAACTGCGCTTCCGAAAAGAAGTCATCCGGGTACCGCGCTGCCGTGCTGGAGTGGGCGATGCCACAACGGCGGAAACCGTCATGTTTCGAGGTGATCACGATGGTCATGACGCCCCCTTAACCCAGCCAGGCCGGTGCGAGTACTTCGGCGGTGCCTGCCCATTCGTTGCCATTGTCCGCATCCTTGACCAGGATTTTGCGAGCAGCGCCTTCCAGTTGGGATGGAACGACCAGGAGGCCGGGGTTAATGCCCAAAGGGCGACCGCCATCGGCCCGGAAGTTCTTCATGGCAGCACGGGCCAGGCCGTAGTTTTCAGCCGTCAGCGGGGCTTTAGAGCAGTAAGCAAACTGCCAGAAGCCGAAGCCCACGTTCACACGTGCATCTACGCCATAGCGGTATTCGTCGCGCATGAAGACACTTTCGTCGTCCATGGCGGTCATCGCTTTCAGATCGTAGTTGCGGCGGTTCTGAAAGATGATGGGCTTGAGTGCGCGGCTGACATCAAGCAGATACCAGGCTGGACCCGTACCATCCTGGTAGTTGCTGACGGACACGGCGGTGCCTGTCGCATCGGTCGACGGATAGACCGGGTGATCGGTGTCGAAAAAGTACTGGCCGTCGTAACAGGTGGTGGTCAAGCCAGCTTTCAGCAGCGCGAATACCAGCTCGTCCGGGTGCGCACTGGAGGCACGGCCCATTTCGGCAAACAGCGGTTTGTAAACGCCGATCTCGTCGTCTTCGATGGCATCACGTGGGACACCTACCGAGGACTCAAACTTCTTGTTGGTGATCGAGTAGCCATGCGCCGCCATGTTCTTGAGAACACGGTCGCCGATCCACTCACGGAACGTCGGGAACTGACCCAGCCAGCCATAGGTATTGCTGGCCGAAGAGGACGGGACCGGCGTGGCGATACGCTTCCAGTCTGTCGGCGTAGCGGCCTGGGCGTTTTGGAACTCGGCCTTGTACGCAACAAACAGCGCGTTCAAGACACTGGCGTTAATGATCATGAATCTCTTCCTTTATATAGAGGGGGAGTTACGCCTTGCCCTTGATGAATTCCGCTTCGCTCATACCCAGCAACGATGCGACCTTTTGTTCCTCGGCATTGAGGGCAGTACCGAGATTCGCCGGGTTCCTGTTGCCCAGGTCAGAGACCGCAGCCACCACAGGGGCCGCTGTAACAAATTCCTTGAAGCGCGCCAGACCTGCTTCGTCCTGGCACATGGCGCGGTGATACTCGACCGTGGACGGGGTGATCTTTCCGGCTTGGGTAGCCGAGGTGATGACCGCATCGACTTCCTTGTCATGCTCGGCCTTCTTCTGGCTGGCCAGCGCCTGTTCGGCATTGGTGGCACGGCCGACCAGGGCGTCGTAGTCCGCACGCGGAACGAACTGCGCCAGGTTAGGTTGCTCGCTGTTGGCAGCCTGGGCGGTAGTTTTAAGTTGGCTTGCGGCCGACATGGCCTGTTCTTCGGTGGCGGTGTCGGGCAGGCCGAGCAGTGCCAAAAACGCAGCTGAAAGTTTCACTGATGTGATCTCCGGGGCTTCTTGATTGAGGGCTGTCATGAGGAAGTTGGGGATGTTGGTCAGCGCTGCGCTGACCATGCGCACGATGCGGCGGTTATCGAGGTCGTAGTCGAACACAGGGGACAGGAAGCGATACTCTTTGGCCTCGACCTGAGCAGCACCGCGAGGCGTCCATTCAACTCGGCCCCACAAAGCGCCATTGCGGACTTCAAACTGCTTGACCCAGGCACCGGCTGGGGCCTCTTGGCCAACGGATGCGCGCAGCTGTGTGGCGTGCTCCCGGTCGATGACCAAATCAATTGCTCGGCCGATGAAATTGGACTGCACCAGTTCGGTGGCCATGTCATCGAACAGCCAGGCGCGGCCATCGCGACCGGTGACGGTCGGACCTGCGGGGATTAGTTCAACCCAGTCGGGGGCTTTCCCATCGGAAAGCTCGACGGAGCTGTAGATTTCTGAGTTAGCGGCGAGTTGAGTTTTCATGCCGCCAGTCTGTGCGGCCGGGCGGAGTTGGTGAGTATCAGCGGGGTTTAAGAATTTGCGCCTTGAGAAGGCGGCGAAGGGATGTAACGCAAACCTATTCTATACGCAGCGAATGGAGGTGGCGGTGTCGCGCAGATGTGATAAATACCGCTAGAACTAAATCTAACGCACGTCTAACGCTGCTCAACCACCCCGCACGCGGCGCATGTACCCGCAAGACGCGATCAGCGCGCCTGTGAGATTCTGCGCAGTTACTCTGCTATTGGCTCCATAAGGTAGTCCTGGATGATCGCCAGTATCTCGATATCGTCGTCTGATGACAGGCCCAGGTAGGGTCTAGCCTTGATCTCGGAGTCATGCGCGCCACGTGTAACCCACTGCGCAAAGTTGGACTTGCTCTTCTTTACAAAGCGGTTGCCGACCGATCCATCTTTACCCTGGCGAAAGTAGACCTGCTGTGACCTTGCCGCGTGCCGGACCTTGCCGCCAAACTGGTGGATGGCGCCATATGGGCGGTCGGTACCGAAGGCCAGCTCGTTGTTGCTGACGTTATGGCGCAGTGTGTCCTGCAGCGTGCCTTTCTCACGCAAGATGTGAGGGCCTTTCTTTCGGGCCAGGGTTGACGCAGCGAGCGGCGCCCACGGCGAACCGTCCGGGGCAACCTGCTGGCGAAAGCGGTCATCAGTGGATTGGTGCAGGTATTCCGCAATGTCGTTGAGCGGCGTTGTCAGGTCGCCCAGTCGCTCGACCAGATCGTCCAGGGCCTTGCCCACTGGGCTGGTATCGAGGGACACCTCAAGCATTGAACCGGCCATGTCATTCCCCCTATTCTGCACGTCGGTAAAGCAGGACGCCCAGGCGCAATGCCTCAAGGTACTGCTCACTATCGTCTACAAACCCGGTGACACCAGTCCAGCCATCTGCGCCCTGGTCGAATACAGCAACAGCCGGTTTTGACTTTCCCTTGACCTGGACGTGTGCCAGGTAACGACGGCGCAACACCGCTTTGCCTTGGTCTGGCTGCCATTCCAAGCGAGCCCAGATCTCATCAGGAGCCTTGATGGCTTCAGCTAAGAGAGGTAACTCGCGAGCCTTGACTTGTTGGGCCAACGCTATTGCGCCGGTTTTGGCATCGCTGAACATCTCTCGCCCGATAACCAGGACATCACCCGTCACATCTCGGAACACCGCTGGTTTGGCGTCGGTGGCGCCGAACTCGCCCAGGAACTGGGTCACAGCTTTAGGGGCGGAGGCTTTGGCGGGGAGCAAACGCTTTGCCGGGATCTGCCGAGCCTGCGGCAAAGGTCCGCTTGGCTGCCGGTTGGGCAAGCCGGTTGCCGGTGCCGGAGCTGCTGATGGTGCTGGAATCAGATCATGGGTGCGCAGCTGGGGCACGGAGTTGGCTAGGCGTGATTGACCAGGTGCATATTCAAAGCCTGGATCAATCCCCTTGGGCACCCGCACGGTGCGTGGACCACCAGGGCTGTTCTTGCCGATTACCCGATCTTCCCACTCTGTGGCCGGTGCTGGACCAATCGTCAGCCCCTGGCGCTCAACGTCCCTAGCCGAGAGCATGAACTTTTTGCACTTGCAGCCCCAGCCGTTTTGCGGGGTGTGAGTTGCCCACCAGGGGTCATCGAGCGGCAAGGTGATGCCGTTCCAAGATAGGTGCATGGGCCGTGGGTGCGCACTGTCGCCATGACGGTAAACCGCGTAGGGGCGACGCTTGCGCAACTCCGGGTCGGCCATCTGGGCTTCGCGGCCAGCGTTGTACGACTGGCGCAGGTTGGTCTCCCAGATGACATTGGTGCGCCAACCACGCTCGCCCTGGTACTGCCAGCCATGTTTGCCGACGACCTGGTCAAAGTCTTTGCGGAACTGCTCCAGGGTGGTGCCGCTGGCGATGGACTTCTCCACGGCCCCCCGCAGATCGGTCAGCAGATCCCGCTTCGCAGCACCCGCCACGACGAAGGCGTAGTCATGTTCAGCCGCGTAGGCATCGGTCCAGGCGCGGGTCGGCAGGTCGACCTTGCCACGGAAGTAGTCGATCTGTTCCTTGAATGGCAGGGAGCCGTGTGAGACCGCCATGGTTACAGGCCTCTCAGAATGTCATCGCGGCCAGCCAAGCTGGCGGCCGTTAGGCCATCGGCAATGGCATCCGCCAGTTGGCTAGTGGTCATCGCTGGATAGGCTTCGATCAGCCGATCTCGGAACTCTTCCAAGCTGCTGACGGTATCGAGTAGATCCTTGATCTGCTCGACCATGTCATCCATATAAGTCGCCACAGTCCGCTCCAGCGTCCGCACCTGGTTATCAACGATATCCGGCATTACCAACGGTTTGGCTGGCAGTTGCTCGCTGTTGATCGCCTGGGCAAGTACAGGCGTGGCAACAGGCGCCGGGATACCCAATAGCTCGGCGCCCTCGGCTGGTGACGGGATATTGAGCTTGTCGCGAATCACTGACTGTTCGACTTTGAGCCCCAGCGGCACCAACTTTTCCAGCGCAGTGATCAGCAGCTTAGTGTCTTCCGGCTGCGGTACGTCGATGATCAATCGCGGATATGGACGACCAGGTGCAAAGTTCAGATCGCACCAAGGCCGCACAAAGTAGCGGTTCAAGGTGTTGGATTCGGCCTTGGCATCGGCTTGAAGCAGGTCTATACGAACTTCGTTATGAATCGTTGCCTGGGCTTGGCTGGACCCGTCATCGGTGGACATGGTCTGACCAACCACGGCCTTACTGACTTGTTTATCCCACCATTCGGCGAGGCCTTTGAAGAAGTCACCAGCACCTGCCACATTGGCGGCCTGGGTGAAGTCGATGCGCATGCTGTCCGGGATCACCGCCGCCGCATCGCTGCCCAGGTTGGCCACCGCTGACATCAGGGTGCTGATGTCTTCCTTGCTCGCACCTGCGCCGTACCGGCCGACACGCATTGGCATGCCGAAGATGTCAGCAAAGCCCATCCAGTCCTTCCACGTCCAGGCCTTGCACATGTAGCCAACAGCAGCGAGGCGCGCCAGGCCACCCCGGATTGGCAAGCCGGAGCGAATACGGGGCAGATGCACAATGAACTTGTACGGTGCCAGCGCAACGCCGTTGATCGGATCAGCCTCATCGAGCAGGCGCAGCTCCCGGCCGGTTTCTCGGTCAAATTGGAAGAAACGCTGGTCGCGCGGCTCGAAACGCTCAGGGTTCCAGGTCTTACCACTACGGTCCCACATGATTTCGGAGACGGCATAGCCTTTACCCATGGCGTCTGTCAGGTCAGCTTGCAGTTCGCCAAACTCGGGGGAGTCAACCAGCTCCTTGAGCTGGTCGGCCCGACGCACGTCCTCGGGATCATCGCTGGCTGCCTCGACCCGAACAGACAACCCCGCTACTGCCATCTTGCGAGTGCCTAACACCGAGGCGTAATGCAGGTCTCGCTCTTCCATTTCCTCGGCAAGGGTGAGGTAGTCGCTGGCCGATCCCTCGGCAGCGGCCCGCAAAATACTCGCCAGGCGCTGGGGTGTCAGGCCGTTGGCCACCGACTGGTGCCAGATCTGGCGAATGCCGGTGGTGCGGGCAGCGGCCAGCTCTTCCGTGAGTTTGTCGTACTGGATCGGGCGACCGTACTGGTCGACGATTCGGGATTGAGCCATTACCAAATGCCTTTCTGAGAGCGCCACCCAGCGCCGAGCTTGATCTCACGATCATGCTGGGTGGCTGGCTGAACGCGGTGATATTCGAAGATTTCGACAGCCTGACGGGACGCATAGTCGGCTAGCACAGCCGCGATACCGGCGTCGCCGTGGCGCTTTGGCCCAGACTTTTCGCCCTTTTCGTTGGTGCGCTTTTCGGGGATGCGAGCCACGCCCTTGACCATGCGAAAGGCACGCACGTCGCTGACCACGTCCTTGTCGGCCGGAATGTCGTAAAAGGTGTCGTCTTCCAGCGCTGCTTTGAACGGCGGCATGTTGTCGCGATACCACCCCTCGGTCAGCATCACCCGCTCGATACGGTTAAAGCCGAACTCGACAGCAGTGTCTTCCGACAGTTGCGAGCCGTTACCCCTGGCGTCATCAGCCCCTTTGAGAAAGTTGGGTAAGCGACGGATGATGTAGAACTTGATCTGAAGTTGTTGCTTGAACGGGACGTTACGCAACTCGACCACAAAGGGCGTGCGTTTGCGCAGATTCTGTTCTTTGAGCAATGGCCAGAAGACCGAGAGGTCACCAGAACGCCCGAAGTCCATGCCATAGAAGCTCTGAACGTCCAGCGGGATCGCCGAGAGCAGCGGAAGCAAATGCTCTTCGCACCACTCTAGGGACTCGGCCAGGCGCAGGTGTTCCGCAATGGTCTCGTACCCCTGCGGATACGACAGACGCAATACCGGCACTTCTCGGTTACTGCGCTGCTCGACCAGAGCCAGGCTGAGAAACGCACCACCGCCCTGGGATGGCACGCAGTCCAGCTCTTCTTCGGACGCATCGCCGTAGAAGTCGTATACGTCCTGGACCCAGGCGGACTCTTCCTCTGGCTTGTATTCAATGCCTTTGCGTAGGCAGACCCGGTGGTACAGGCCATCCGCAACGGCTTCACGGAACGAACAACGAAACAGTTCACCCTTACGTTTGCCCGCTCGGATATCGTTGATCAGCTCATTGAAGGCGTTCTCTGTCCCGTCATGGGTGCTGATTACATGGACTTCACCACCCCAGATCAACAGTGCGAGTGCAGCTTTTAGCAGCTCGGGCAGATCCTGGTGGAACGCGGCTTCGTCGATCACGACCACACCCTGACGACCCCGCAGGTTCGACGGGCGACTGGTCAGTGCAACGATGCGGTGGCCGCTGGGGAATCCAATGGTGTAGGTCTTGATGTGCTTGTCGGGATCGCTGTCGGGCCAGATGCCTTCTTCTATTTGCTCGGCCGCGTAGTTGTAGGCCCGTACCCACATGGCACAGGCCTGGATGTACTCCACGGTCATGTCCTGGTTGTAGCCCAGGTAATAGACAGTTTGACCGCCCGCTGATTTCTCGGACGCGGCTACCAGGACGTTGTCTGCGGCCTCGGCCCAGGTGAGACCGATACGCCGGGATTTTTCGCCCACTTTGAGCGGAGCGCGGATGCCGATCCACTCTTTCTGATAGTCGAGTAGCACCGCTGGGGCAAGCAGCGTGGCGGTGCTGTCCAGGACGAGGGGCAGACTCACGATGCCATCCCGAGAATCTCGCGCCGGATTTCGTCGGCCGTTTTCTGACTCATGCCGCCTTTCTTGGCGATCTTATCAACGCGTGCCGCTGCCGTTTCGACCTTCTCCTTCCACTCGGCTTGCCATTTCTTCTGCACCACCGAGGCCTTGCCCAGCTCCGCGACGGCCTTGGCCACCTTGGGTAAGTCCATTTGGTCGCCATCGCTCATAAGCAGTTTGAACAGGTGTTCCTGGACAAGTCGCATTAGCGCTTCGTTGACCGCACCTTCTTCATCCGGTGCAGCGGCCACCACGGCACGGGCCTGCTCGCTGGCCATCTTCAACGCCGAAAGCTTGGACTCAAAGTCCTGGCCATAACGATGTAGCGCCGACTTGCTGATAGAGAAACCCTGGCTCGACAGTTCGCTGGCCAGGGCTTCGTAATCGCTGAAGTTGTTTTCGGCCAGGGCCTTGTCGAGCCAGGTCTTGACCGACTTGGGCAGGCTGGCAACCTTGCTGCGTGGAGGCATGGGGTCACCAGTACTTTTCTGGTCGGGCAACGCCTGGATTGCAAGCGATGGTGTATTCCGCAATGTCGACCCCGTAGTGGGTCAGACCGCAGATCCACACACCGTTGGGCTTTTTGTCGAGCGTCACCAGGCTACGGTCGGCCAGGTAGTCGAGTTCGCGGCGCAGCTCCATGGTGGTGGCGTCGGGATAGATGCCCTGGATGGTGGACAGCACGATAGCCTCATGGGGGTCCACGGGGCGCGAAGTGTCCAGGGTCTTGATGATGTACCAGCGCAGGGACTCCCGGCGCGTTTTGGCGGCGTCGATGTTCATTACTTCAGTCCTTTTAATTGAACGGTTTCTAGCTTGAGGGCCAACGCGTCGAGCTTGGCCTCGATCACGGTTTGGCCGCGTACATAGTCTTCCCGGCGCACGTAGTGCACGGGCATGTCACCCCGCAGCCGCTCAAAGGATATTTCCAGCGTGCGCAGGCGCTCGCTATCCTTGTCCGTTATTGCAAAGCGCTGATCCAGTCGACGCTCCATTTGCATGACCATAACCTTCACCAGTCCGGCAAAAGCGCCGAGGATGGTTACGGCGATGCTCACCAGTTGCCACGCGGGCATCTCAATAGTCGTCATCGGCGGCTCCGTTTTTCGCGATGCGTTTGGCACTGCGCGCAAAGCTGCACACCTGGTATGGCCACACGGCGTTGTTCCGGGATTGGCATTTCGCAATCCTCTCCTGTGCAGAACTCGGCCGAAGGGCCGGTCAATACTTCACGTTGTGCCAAATGTGCCGCCAAGGAGGATTCGTTGTGGATCGCCTCCAGGTGACTGGCAAAGTCAGTTACTTCCATTAAGTGTCCAATCGATCAGGCGGTTGAGCTGAGCCCGGCAGGAACTGTGCAGCTCGCCGTTGCGAATCTGGTTGGCAAGGACAAGAGGCTGGGTGACGCCTGAGTCGAGGCTGTCAGCGGCTCCGGCTCCGTCGGGCGACGTAGCAATTCCGCTGGTGGCTTGTCGGGTTTGCTGGGCGGGCACTGCGGTGCCGATTCCGTTGGCGTTGTTCCACACGCGGACAAAGCCAAGAGTGAACACGCCAGCAGGCAAAGGCTCAGGGGCCGATTCGAGGGTGCGGCGATACAGGGTCGTGACACGGGCAATCTCTCCCTTGAGTTGGTCGGTGTTCTTGCGAAAGGATTCCTTTGCGTCGGCGAGCTGGGTGGCGAGCAGGTCGCCCCGATTCCGCTGAGCGCGCAGATCCTCAACCGCCTGATTGGCGGCTTTAGCTGTTGCATCGGCGATACTTAGCTGTTCCTGGGAGTGTTCTAGGCGCAGCTTGGCAATGGCTGTTTCCCCTTCGCCCAAGGCTTTGGCGTAGCCCTCGTCGAAGCCGTCCTGCCTGTTGAGGTGCAGGCCGATCACCACTACCGCGATGATGCCCACGTACCAAGCGGCGGGTTTGAGTAGGTCGAGCAGGCCATTCATTGGCACACCCCTTGGCCCCAGCCATCAGCAACGTACAGGGCTTCCCAGCGCAACAGGATCAGGCGCGGGTATTGACGGTTTTCTTTAAAAGCAGCGGCCGAGCGGCCGTTGTTGAACCGCTCGACGGAGTTGAACCAGGTCAGCGGATCGGCACCCTTAGCCGATGCCAACTTACGGTCTTTGATCACCCAGCCTAGACCGCCGTTATAGGCAGAAAGGATCAACGCCCCTTGTTCGCAGGGGCCACGCGCCTGGATGCGATTAGCCAGCCAGCGGTCGTAGCTGACAAGCGCCTGCATGGACCAAACCGGGTTATACGGTTCGATCTTGCCGAGGGCCTTGGGAAACAGCTCGGCAAGCCAGGTGGCGGTCGAGGGCATCACCTGGCCCAAGCCTTGCGCACCGACGGGCGACTTAGCGTCGAACTTCCAGCGGCTTTCCTGGTGGATCTGGGCGGCGAAGGTAGACACCGGTGCATCCAGGCCCCATTCGGCCTGGGCGATGCGGGTCAGGTCACGTCGGTAGCGTTCTGCCTGGTCCGGGATTTCGGCCTTGGCCGGTGGGCTGGCGACCAGACATACCAGCAAGCCCATGCAGGCCGTTGCTATATATAGAAGAGAACGAGAGCGCCGCATGTCAGAGCCCCAGCGTCAGGCCGAGGACGCAGCCCAGCACCACCAGGGCACGACGGATGCCCGCCATGGATTGGTCGCAGTTCGGCACCATGTCAGGCCGGGCGTACGGGAACAACGCTCGATCCAGCCAGTAACCGAGCACGCAGCCCAGCGTAACCAGGGCACATTTATAGAGAACGACGGGCAGCTTGGTCGGGGCGAGGATGGCCAAGCAGAACAGCAAGGCGATGGTGATCAACGCCCAAAAGGTCATACGAGGCGTACGGGGACGCCGCTTCGGTGCGGTGGTGGTCATTGGGATACTCGCGGTGAGTGGATGGCGGCACGCAATGCGGCCAGGTGTTGAGCAGCGACCACGGCGTTGCCGGGTACATGGACGGGGGCCCGGTACTCGGTACAGGTCGGTGTGATGGTTCTTACAGCGGGGCGTAATTTCTCTTGTTGGCGCACATGCTGCTCGATGCGACCTTCAGCCTGTGCGATATGCAGTTGCACCAACTCCAGCCAATCGGCCGGAACCTTCGCCCACAGCACCGACCGCGAAGCATCATCACCAGCAGCGAGAATGAGCTGGGCGAACTGGCGCGGCCATCGAGGCCGGGAGACTTTGGGGGATGCGGGAGCGGAATGCATCATGCGAACCTGCCGTTGGGGGAACGGTGCCAGCTTCGCGTATGGGGGAGTTTGGTTGAGTATCAGCGGGGTTTAAGAAAAAGCCCCGCTCGGTGGCGGGGCTGGATGTCTAAGTTCTTATTATCGCTGTATGACGAACAATACTGCGTTAATCAGAATCCAGACAATCAACGGAGCGTAATTGCTCTGTAGACGCTTGGATCGAAAATAAAGATAGCCCGGAACAAATACGCACCACCAAATAGCCGGAGCCTGATGGCCCGCCCGTCGTAGCTTGCCAATATCCAAGGCACAGAGCACAACGGTTAGGAACCAGATCGCAACAAAACCTGCATTCAATACACTGGTGTCAACGGCTAACCACGCAATTGGCGAAACAGCTAACAACCATACCCACAAATCGGAAACACGATCTTTCCTTAACGGCGGTGGAGTGTTAGCCAGTTCGATATTTAGCTCGCTCGATTCGACTGGAACCCAGTCGGCCATACCGGTGCGCCACACAAGAGTGCCGTGGCCAATCTTGCTGACTTTTAATAGTCCCTTGATATCGCTTTCGGTGACAGGTCCTACGCGAGAACCGCTGTCGTCATAAAACCATTGCACCTGGGTCATCAGTGGACACTCCTTCCTTGATCTTCGTCGTAGCCAAATAGGTCAGGCTCATTCTTGCGATGCAGAGCCCGTTGTCGGCGAATGATGTCATAAATCGTCTGGTTCGCAAGGTCGTACTTGCTGACCAGTTCCGGGATCGGGGTATTGTTATCCTTCCAGTCCCGATAGATTTTGGCGTCTCGCAAAGCCCGCTTAAGCGCGTCACCCCGTGGCAGGTAGACCACCTTACCGCCCATCACCGAACAAATTGCAAAAACGACATGCCGCGCCAGCTCGGCGGCTTCCACCCCTGGCTTAACCTCAACCAGAAGCTTGGCCTCGGCAATTTCCACCATCTCCCTCAATGAGCCTTCCCAACGGGAAAGCACGGTGGGGTCTTGCATATTTGCCAACACCTTCTTGGCGTCCAGTTTATCAATGTCATCTGGGAACAATTCTTCGTTCATCGCTCAGGTCTCCCATGTCGGCGGGCGTCGTAAGTCAATGCAGCAACCATCTTCTGGAGTTGACCAGGATCAAGCCATTCCACGCGCTCGACCTTGAACATGCGCAACGCCATACCGTCGGCATACGCCCAGGAGCGTTTCGCCTCGGCGAGAAAGGCCTCGATCTTGCCCACCAGCTTTTCCCGGTCCGGTGCCGCAACAGGTGCTTTGCGGCCCGGCTTTTTAGCGGGTGCAGACTCCCAACCCAACCGGACGAATTCGGCCAGTACTGCGCCGGTCTGGCGTGGGGTCAGGTCTTTGGCCGAACGCACACCCGCTACGCGATCCAACAAGGCACGGTAGGTTTCGTCATCCAGCCCAAGGTCCTTCTTGGCGATGTGGATCTTGCTCAATTGCAGGTTACGTGTAGTCACTGTCTTCCTCCTTTTATCAGTACCTGGAACGCTGCCGGGTCGGTTCGGGACAGTGCGGCGACACCATGAATAGTCATCGTAAGCGCATGGTCTGTTTCGTCGAACTTACCGGCGGTGCGGATCTGTTCCAGCTCGTTTTGGGTGCCGCTGTAGATTTCCATCTTGAGCTTGCTGGCACCCATGGCCAGGCGCTTGTCGCTGTCGCGCTTGCGCTGGGCACGTTTACGCTCGCGTGCCAGGCGGGTTTTGCGCTGTTTGGGCGTTTCGTCTGTCATGGGTGGTTGCTCATCAGTACCGGACAACCACGTCCGGCAGACCGCCCCGGCTTACCAGGACGGTTTCGCTTAATGCAGGGCGAGTTGTTCTTGGCCGTTCACACCATGGTTCAGGCGGACATCGCCTGCCGCTAGAACACCGTGCATTGCGTCAGTCAGAGCCCGTACACCATTGCCCTTGCTGGCGTTGCGGTCGCGGCAATCAAGCTTTTCCGTATCGGAATGGTGCTTGAGCATGTACGCCGCTGTTGCCGGTGAAGGCTCATCGTTGCCAGCAAACGCCATGACCTGGCGACGCACGGCCGACACCCATGCACCACAGAACACATCAGCGCGCTTGGTCTTGGTAGCTGGTTTGCAACGCTTCAATTGAGTACTGATGAAGTCACGGCGGGACTGGCGAACCTGACGCAGTAACAAGGTCATGGTGTAGCTGGCCAGCTCGGCCAATTCGCCGATAAAGCGCCATTCACCAATACCCGCCATGAACAGGACTTTGCAGGCGTAAGCCTGAGTCACGGCGCCGACCAGGTTGGCTTCCCATTGCGGCGGGGTCATCTTTGAACCACTGCGGGCGGCGCTTTCGAATACTTCGGAGAGCTGAATATCCGACTCTTCCAAACGGTACTTTTCCATTAAGGCGCGGGCCTGGCGCATTGCAGTGGCGGCTTCGTGCGGGTTATCACTTGCTGCCAGGCGCAGCAGTTTCTTGATTTTGTCTAGGGCTTTGCTGTGGTCCATATCGTCAGGTCTCAAGGATTCGGGTGATACAGAAGTTGTGTTTAGGGTTAAGCAGTTAGGGCGGCTGGCACGGCTTCACGAAAGCGCGAGGGGCTCCAGTCGCAAGACTCGTCAGCCGGGATGTGGCCGAACATTGCGGTGCAGCGATCGCAGTGCACGCAGTCGCCGCAGGTTTTGCCCTCGGGCAGGTTCATCTGGTCAGCGTTGTCCGCCGACCGTGGATACGGCTTTCGTTGCTCGCTCATGATTTTCTCCATTTATCCCTCGGCTGCTCATCAGTACCAGGCAACCACGCCTGGCAGACCGTCCCGGACGACCGGGGCGGTTTCGCTTAGTGGCGGGTTGTCGTGCCGGGTTGCCAGCGACACGCAGGAATGGCGCCTAAAATCTTTTCGCTGGCTACCAGATCGAACAGCTTGTTGAACATCCGCACAGCCTCTGTCTGGTGAGGCGTTCCCAGGTGGGTAGTCGGTACACCAGTCATATCGACGGCGACTGAGGGTTTGCCGTTTTCTTCTCGGCGGTCTTCCAGGGTGATGGTTATCTTGGCCATGGGGCGTCCTACCGTTGAGTGTGGAAAGTGATGTTGTAATCGCGGGCGACCTGACGCACATGCCTCTCTGTCATGTGGTGTTTACGGGCGATCCACTTAGGCGAGTTGCCCATGGCCGCATCAGCCATGATCAATGCCGCATGCTTTTCAGCGTCTTGAAAAGAAGCTTCGACCTCGACAGGCACCACTGCCTCTCGGGCTGCTACTGGGGCCGAGGGCGCAAACAGATGGGCATAAACCGGCGGCCGCTCCGGGTTAATGGTGAACGTCGCCGGGGCGCTGCTCATCCGGTGACCGACGTGCTGGACCTTGCCGCCGCGTGCCAGGAACTGCGCAGTCAGGCGGTCGAGATTGGCGCGCTCGATGTCGTGTTGCGGCGAATGGATTGGCAATGGATCTTTGGCTGAGTCGTGATAGCGCTGCATGATCAGGCCTCCATTCGCTGTTTTAGGCGTTGGATTTCCTCGGCAATGGAATCAACCTGATCAGGTTCGCCATGGATCACCGCTACCACGTAGCTACGACCTGAGTTCAGCTCTAGGTGAATGACGTCGAAGGTGTCTTGCTCGCTTTCTTCCGCATCGTTGAGCATGTCCAGCAAGCTGGTATTCGGCCAGGTCATTGCAGTCAGAAGGCCCATGTCATACCCCCTCATCAACGGTTTCGAGCAGATCGGCGTGGACTTTGAGCAATTGTTCTGAGGTCTCGCCCAAAATGTTGGCGTTGTATTCGTCAACATCCGCCCAGGCCTCCGCCATTTTCAGTAGCTTGTTACTCATTGCCTTGAGACTGCGCCCCTGCGCAGCAGCGATTTGTTTTTTCGTCAACGTAGGCACATCACACCCCCGCAATATCAAGGCTGATGGGCTCGTATTGGTCGGTATCGCCAACACGCTGGTACACGCGGATGTAGGACTTGGACCCAACCACCTGGCAGGCATCGCCGATGGCTTGCATGGCGCGCTGCCAGCGCTCATCAGT
This sequence comes from Pseudomonas sp. SDO524_S393, assembly GCF_054071875.1. Lineage (NCBI taxonomy): Bacteria > Pseudomonadati > Pseudomonadota > Gammaproteobacteria > Pseudomonadales > Pseudomonadaceae > Pseudomonas > Pseudomonas sp. SDO524_S393. The sequence continues at coordinate 27,534 of NZ_JBSVVZ010000055.1, forward strand.
GATTTCCATACGACGCAGCGCCAGGACGCGGGCTGTGCGGATGTCGCCCTTTTGGTCAGTCCGAAAGGCGTCATTAACCAGCGTGACCACTTCTGGACGCGCCCCTGTGGTCCAGTCCCGCAGGCATTCGTCAATTAATGCCCGCGCGGCTTGGAGGCGTTCGTCGAAAGCGATGCTTTCCTGTACCGCCCGCATGATCTTGAAACGCCCATCGAAGCTGATCAGGCTGACATTGCCCTTCTTGCCACCGATCTGGGCGCCATACTGCTCTGCGCTGAGTTCGACAAAGGCTTCGATATCACCGAAAGCCGAGGCCTTGAACTTCGCCAGCACGTCACTGGCGGCGCGGGCTTTTTCAACCAGGCCAAGCACCAGGGCATCCCGCTCCAGATCGATAGGCTTGATCATGCTTTCCGGGATCAGCCGCTTTTGCGCGTCGACGCGGTAGCCTTCGGGAATGGTTTGTTGTTGTGTCATTGCAAGGTTCCTCAGTGGATAGTCGGAAGCGACCAGTCAGCAGGACGGGAGGCGCTAATGGGTTCGCGCCATTCCAGGGTCACGCCCTGAAATTGCACGTTGAAACGGGTGCTGCCTGCCGAGGCGTGGCGCTTGAATCCTTCGCGGTGCCCCCGGCCAATCAGGCGCTGACCACCTTCGGAGCTGATGACCAGAAGGTTTTCGGCTGGGCAAAAGCCGAGTATGCGAATCCCATCTGCTTGCAGTTTTCGGGCAGCGGCGTTGAACACCCGCAGACGGTCGGCCAGCGTTGGGGTCAGGACTTTCAACGGCGTACGGTTAGTGGAGGCGAGCATGGGCGTTCTCCTGGTTGCAGCAGTCGGGATTGATTGGGCAGTGTTGGCAAGCGCGCCAGTGCTGCATCGCCTGCGGGTTGTGGGTGGGTGCCGGTTTTTCGCGATAGCTTTGGCACTGGTCCGTGGTGACGGTCTCGCCCAAGGCGACACATTCAATGCGCCCCAGGGTTTCCATTACCCGACGCTCGACACCAGACGTGCTGGGCGAGCTGTAGCGGTTGGCCAGGATCAGGCTGACGGCGGTGCGGCTCATGCCAATACGCTGGCTGGCCTTGGTTTTATTGCTGGCGGCAACTTCGGCGGCGAGCAAGCGCACGAACAGCGGCACGTCTTGGCCCCAGGCTGCAAGGTTGACCTGGTTCATTGGGTCACCTGCTGATCAGCCTTGCGCCATACAACCTGGTCCAGGTTGGGGTCATAGACCTGGTCGAAGTCGCGCTGGTAGATGGGGTGTTTGGGGCCGGTATACCTCGACGGCACCAAACAAAAGCGGGTTTTAACGCCTGGTGTTCCGCCTCTGCGAGTCACATAGCCGGCCTTTGCCAGGCCCGACAAATACACCTGAGCGCCGTACTCGCTTATGGAGACGCCGTTAACACTGGCAGCGACTGCGGCCTCTGCGGCCGTGAATTCGCCAAGGATGCGTAATGCGCGCCAGACGTTCTCGGCCCCTTCCCCAAGTTTGATAACTTTACCGCCACGAGTTATGCGAGGGGCTTCAACACCTTCGTCTTTAAGGAGTTTCCACTCGGCATCGCGGCGCGCAAGGTTGCGCACTTTGCTGACGATCCCGGCCTTTGCCATATCCCGGAAATAAGCGCGCACCGCTTGATCGTCCTGGCCCGATTTACGCGCAACAGAGTAGGTCGTCAGCTCTTTGGAACTGGCGTTGAGCTTGCGAATGGCTTCCCAAATATGCTGGCGTGGGGGCTTACCGCCCACCATCACCAGATCAGCTCTTGCTCTAGGCATAACTCAAGCCCTCCGCGACGGCGCTTCGCCGGTAAACCAGCCGCGAGAGCCCCAGCCTGCAAGGTCAATGCTGTCGATGGCCTGGGCTTGGGTTTCGCTGTAAACCCTGTACAAGTTGACGGCCACACGGCGAAGGCATCCGCCAACCTTGGTGCGCAGATCCTCCAGCAGGTCATCGGCAAAGCGAAGTGTTGGGTAACTGGCTTGGGTCAGGGCGCGTAAGTCATCAAGGGTGGCGCGCTGTGCAGGCACCCACTCCAGCACGCGGTTGTGTAGGCGTTCCAACTTGGCCAGGCTGCCTGGAACACCTTCTTCCCCGATCAACACGATGGTGCCTTGGCTGGCGTTGTAGATGTCGGTCAGCACGTTGGCGACAGCTTTTTCCAGCAGGTATTGCACGTCGTCGATCAGCAGCGGACGGCCACTACGGGAAAGCTGTTCGGCAATCTGATCAACCATCTGCGACAAGGTGCGCTCTGGTTGGATGCTCATTTCACGCAGGATCGCCAGCAGGAAAGCTTTCTTGCTCCAGGTGTCGCGGCACTCCACGTAATAGGCACGGTGGTGGTTGGCGGCAAAGGCTGCGCCCACGCTTTTACCCAGCCCGCTTGCGCCGTACATCACCACCATGCCAGGCAGACCCGCTGGGCGGGCTTGGGTGCGGGCGATGGCGGCGGACAAGAGGCCGACATTGGTCAGGGGAACGATTTTGGTAACACTCATAATGCGACTCCTAAAGGTCTTGGGTTAAGCGCGGGCCTGGTCGGCGAACGCGAACATTTGCTGAATAGATTTGAAATCCAGGTGTTGCGGGTAGCGGGCATGCCACTGTGTTTCCTCGGCCGTCAGCGATTCCCCGCTGGTGATGCGGGCGTCGATCTGGTGCCAGAGGCGGTAACGGGCGGTTGGATCGGTTGGTAATTCGAAGGCCGAGGCCTGCGGTGCAGCCAGTTGGGCAAAGCGCTGAGCCTCTGCAAGCTGCTCTGGCGATAGGTCGTATTGGCTCGACTGTGGAGCGATGACGCGCATTTCCACGTCTTGGCCGGTGATGGTCTTGGCCTTTTTCATCAGGCGGGACAGTTGGCCGCGTTCGCGTTTCTCGCTGGCTTTTTCCAGCATAGTTTTCGGCATGGCAGGGCTGGCGTTGCCATCGAGCAATGCCTCGCCGATCAGATCACCCTCAAGGGAGTGGACCCAAACACGGCTGGCGTCACGGAAGTCATAGGCCACACGGACCTGTTCACCGTGGAAACCGTCCAGATCTTTAAGGAAGTAGGTGCCGCTGTTCCATTGCACCTGGCAGCGGTGGACGGTGCGCTCGACCTGCGGCCGGGTCAGGCTTTCAATGATGTTGGCGTCAGCCAGCAGCGGCTCCCAGCCCTCGGCCTCGGCCGACTTCCAAGACTCCATCGGGCTTTGGTGGCGTTTGCGCATGGTCGCAGGGTCGCGAAACTTCGGCAGGCCACGATGTGGACGGCGGTTGTAGTCGTCGAGCGCCTGTTGCAGTGCAGCAAAGAACACAGAGAATTCAGGTACAACAGTCGGCGCGATGCCCAGCGCAAGCTGTTTACGGGACAGCTTGTGCGTTTTGGTGGCAGCCTCTTTGTCCATGTCGGCGCCGATGTAGCTGTCGAAGGTTTTGGCCAGCCTAACCAGGATGGTTTTGTGGGGCCGCTCAATCACGCCACGTGCCTGGGAGTTGTAGGGCAGCGAGTGCGTGATAGTGCCGCCGAGGCGGTCGTTCACTTCGTAGACGACAGCGTTGTCAAAGCCGCTGCCGTTATCGACGTAGAACACTTTGTACATGCCGCACCGACTTACACCGTCACGTAAGGTGTCCAGCGTGGCTAGGGTCGATTCAGCCAGGTTGACCGAAAAACCGACAATGCGGCGGGTGCCCCAGTCAATGACCATGGTGATTTCGGGGCGGAAGATCTGCCCAGTCAGTGGGTTGATTACCTCCGCATCAAAGGTATGGCCGTCAGCCACCCACACGTCATTCGGCCACAGCATGTCAGCCTGACGACGGTTATATGCCTTTAGACCATTCAACTCGTGCGGGCCCATGCGCCCATGCTCACGCACCGACGGGCTGAGTTTTTTCAGCCAGCGGCGTACCGCGTGAATGCTGGGGCAAACGCTGGCATTGATGTCCTGGTGCAACTGCTTGAACTGCTCATACGCAGCTTCAACGCTCGGCTTCTGCGGGCGCTGGTAGTGCTTGAGGAATGCTTGCGCCCAGGTCGGGACGCTCATGTCTTTTTGACGACGGGCCGGGGCTAGGCCTATTTCGCCGTGGGCACGGTAGTCCGCCAGCCAACGCTTGAGGGTGCGCTCAGACAGGGTGCGGTCTTCGGTCTTGCGGTCGTTGGCCCGGATTACTCGGTCATTCAGATACGGACTGAGGTCGCCGGTTTTCGCCAACCCAACCAAAGTAAGGATGGCGCGGTTTTGGCTGACTACCTTGCTCATGCGTTCGATTTCACGCACGAACGCAAGGCGCGCAGTCATTACGGAAGATTGTGAATCGTTTAAGCGTGACACTTTTTCTGAGTCACGCCCGGCTGTTACTACGTGTTTTTCAGCGACTGGTTCAACGGCGTTTTCTACGAGCGTTGCTGTCAACAGCGCTGCCTGGGTTTCCTTTGGCAGGACCGAAAGGGTGTACTCAATGGCCTTACTGCCAAGACGCTGCTGGCCTTCCCAACGCTCACGCTTGGCGCGTATTTGAATGGCGCGCTCTGTACCTGGCATTCCAGGCAAGCCAGCCAGCTCGCCGGCTGAATACCAATTACGCATGGCTGTCACCCAATGCACGCTTGAGTTCGCGGGCCTTGCGTCCGGCATCATCGCGCAGGCGTTCCAGCCGCCCCAGTTCCGCATTGAGTGCGTCACGACCGTAAGCAATACGTCCGCCGCGTTGTTCGGCCAGCCAGTTGGTCAGTGCGTGGCAACTGCATACTTCTTCTAACAGGGGGGCTCTGTAGAACGGCAGGTTGTGATCTGTCCGGGCCGGACTCGACCATGCATCAAGCATGTGCTTGCTTACATCGTCACCCGAGAGTCGAGACATACGAGCTGCAATTTCATAGCGGTCTAGATCTGAACCTTTAAGAATCTCGCCGATCAGTTCACTTACCTGGGCTGCATTGTTGCCGTTACCAGGTATAGCTAGAACCGGCTGTGGGACGGAGAAGATGTCTAACGTCCGGTCGTCTTTGACTTTGCGCATGTTTATCCCTCCGTACCTGTTTTACGGTGCCGAAGGTCATAAGCTGGGTTATGCTCTTGGCTATAAGTTGCGTTCTTCTCGGCACGTTGTGACCTGATCCGATATGGGGTGCCGTTGGCGTTCCAACGGTCCGGCCACAAGTCGATTGGCTGAAGGCCCAGAGCCTTGGCTATCGCTCGTTCCATACGCGGGTAAGCTGTGCGTTTAGCGTTTTTAACGGCAGTGTCAGAGACGTTGAGTTCACGCGCCAACATCGCCAGCGAAGTGCCTTTGGCACGTAGCTGGTACTTGATCCATTCCCAGCGTTGGGTCGGATTCAAAGGGATTTCGGTTTTGTTCATGCCATACGTCCAGTTTTAACCACCGGGAAGGGTGGTTTTTTTGGGGTGTCTAACGTCACTTACGGCATAAACATAGCCGCTTTGTTCTTAGTGGTAAAGCGAAAAGCGGCATTTCGCTTTGCCGGAACCGGCATTTTTATAAGCGGTGAAGCTATGCCATTGTTTTTAAAGGCTTTAATTGGAATGCGAAATTTCGTTTTCTTTTGCGGCAGGGTTTCGTTTTCTCCTTTGGAGAAAGCGAAATGAGTGAGGGGCTAGCGGCGCGCATCCGAGAATGCGCTGAGATAGCCGGAAGCGGCGACGAACTTTCGCGTCTAACGGCTATACCTCGACGAACTCTGGAGTACTACCTGACGGGACATAGGGAACCAAAGGTTGCCCGTTGCGTTGATATTGCAAAGGCCGTAGGTGTGGATATTGGGTGGCTTGCGTCAGGAGAGGGGGATAGACAGAGAGGCATGGTTGCTGCGGCACCTGACGAGAGTGCGTATGTCTACGTGCCTCTGTACGACGCCTATTGCAGCGGTGGGCATGGATCGTGGAACGATGGGGCGAAGGTACTGACTATGCTCGCTTTCACGGCCTACTCGCTTCGTAAGAAGGGCTTGGAGCCATCCAGGCTTTCTGCTATCCGAGTAGACGGCGACTCGATGCTCGGGCTTTTGAACGACGGCGATACGGTTGTCATTGACCACGGCCGCAACACCCTTGAGGGTGAGGCTGTCTACGTCATCCAGTTGGATGACCATCTCTACGCCAAGAGGCTTCAACGCCAGTTTGACGGCTCGATCCACATCATCAGCGAGAACAAGGCCTATAGAGATATGATCGTGCCCAAGGAAAAGCTGAATGATCTGCGGATCATTGGCCGCGTTGTATGGGCTGGTGGCTGGATCTAGTCACACCGCTATCGGTGCCAAAGAGCCTGTTAAATTGGGGCGCACTGCTCAAGACTGATTGATTTTGGTCTTGCAGCTCTTTGGCATCGTTCTTGAGCCGCCCCGTAGTGGATGTTCCCCGCAACGCCCCGTCTTGTCGGGCTCATCACGATTTGTCCTGCTTAATCCAGCTTCTTCCCACCAGATCCTCCCCAGTGCCAAAGCTGCCACTAACCCACACTCTGGCTCTGGCTCTGGCTCTGGCTCTGCTTTTGATTTTGATCTTGAGCGCCCCATCAAACACGCTGGCCGGAATCTGACGGGAATTTGGGGGGTAAACCGGCAGGGATGCCGGTTTAGCCGCCCCGCGCCATGGATGGCGCGTGGCGGCGGCCCCCCGAATTCCCGTCGGATTACGGGTACACCGAGCCACAGCGAGGTGCCGAGTGTTGGGGCAAGAGCGTTTTGGTTACTTTTGCGCTCTTCAAAAGTGACCCGCCGTAAGGGCGGAACCAATATCAGCCATCACCCAAGTAACGGATATGCCCCCACCCCAAGCCCCCCCAGAAATTGCCCCCCACCCAATCCCAAATGAAGCTTTCATGACAAAAGTTCGGTAGCTCCCGACCACTCCCGTCTTGCCTATGTAACGCGCTGGATACGACCAAAAGTCGTCTCCCAAGCCGTCAGCAGGACGCCAGGAGTGGGGCAGATGGGAACTATGGAACGTTACTCGAAAGTAGGCATGCAGGAGCTCGACCAGCGCCTGTCGAAGATCGTCGAAGCGGCGCGCAAGAAGCCGGTTTCGGTATACCGCTACGGCGCGCCGTGGGTATGGATCGTCTCCCAGGAAGACTGGCAGGGCGCGCTGAAGGAAGTGTCCAGCTACATCCCGGCGGGCCATTCACTGGTGCTGCTGCGTCCGCAGATCGACGAAGTGCTCGAGCAGAACCGCGACTGGCTGTTGCCCGAGCCGGGCATGCTGATCGCGCCGCACACTGTGGTGCACATCCTGCTGCTGCAGCTGCTGTATTCGGTGCCCAGCGAATCCCAACTGCATGAGCAGCTCAACTACAACCTGCTGTTCCGCTGGTTCGTCGGCCTGGACCTGAACCAGAAGGTCTGGGGCATTCACGTCTTGCAGCGAGACATCGCCACGCTGTTGAACAACCCGCGCGCGGTGCAACTCATCCAGAAAATCATCGGTGAAGTGTTTTGTGGCGCCTTGCTGCACATGCCGGAGTTCTCCTTGAACTTCGCCTTGCTGCATACCTGGCTGGCCCGGCACAGCCAACTTTCGACAACCCGCAATTGAGCAGGCCGAACGCTGTGCAATCGGCGAAGGCAGATCACTTTTTCAGAAAACCAGGGGGCGGTGTGGAGCATCTGTTCAAGTCAACGCTGGCGCTGTGCCTGACGCTGGGCGCCTTGGCGCAGCCCGCGTGGGCCGAGGAGGAGGGGGCGGCGCGCCGGGTGGACGTCAACGAGTATTTCGTGCGCGGCAATACCGTGCTGGATGCGGCGACGATCGAGGAAGCGGTGTACCCGTTTCTTGGCCCGCAAAAGACCCTCGACGATATCGAAGGCGCCCGTGATGCCTTGCAGAAGATCTACCAGGCGCGCGGCTATCAATCGGTGTTTGTCGAGCTGCCGGAGCAAAAGGTCGATGACGGTATCGTCTATTTGCAGGTCAGCGAAACAAAGGTCGGTCGCGTGCGTGTGGTGGGTGCCAAGCACTACTCGCCGGTGGAGATCCGCGAGCAGGTGCCGGCGCTGGAGGAGGGCGCCGTGCCGGACTTCGCCACGGTGCAAAACCAGTTGGCCGGGCTCAACCGGGGCGCCGGGCGCCAAGTCACGCCGCTGGTGCGCGAGGGCGCGCGTCCGGGCACCATGGACGTGGACTTGCAGGTAGAAGACCAGAACCCCTGGCACGCCAGTCTCGGCCTGAACAACGACTACAGCGCCGACACCGAGAAGCTGCGCTCCGTCGCCACCCTGGGCTACGACAACCTGTGGCAGTTGGGCCACAGCATTTCGCTGACGTATTTCACGGCACCCGAGGACAGCCGCAATGCCAAGGTCTGGTCGGGGTCTTACAGCGCACCGCTGAACGAGCGCTGGACCTTGCAGTTCTCCGGTTACCAGTCCGACAGCAACATCGCCACCATCGGCGGCAGCAACGTGTTGGGCAAGGGCCACTCCTACGGCGTGTCGGCGATCTACAACCTGCCGGCGGCGGGCGTCTGGGCCAACTCGTTCTCGTTCGGCGTCGACTTCAAGGACTTCGACGAAGAGATGAAGTTCGGCTCCAGCAGCGACCAGGTGCCGCTCAAGTACGCGCCGTTCACCCTGGGCTACAACGGCTACCGCTACACCGAGCAATCCCAATTGGGCCTGGGCCTGAGCCTGATTGTCGGTACCCGCGCGTTCTTCGGCTACGGCAGCGATGCCGAGGAGTTCGAGTACAAGCGCTACAAGGCCAGTGCCAGTTTTGCCGTACTCAAGGGCGACCTGAATTACACCTACACCTTCGCCAACGACTGGCAGTCGGCAAGCAAGGCCGGCTTCCAGCTGGCCTCGGGACCGCTGGTGTCCAACGAGCAGTATTCCGCCGGCGGCGCCACCTCGGTGCGCGGCTATCTGGCGGCGGAGCGCACCGGGGACGAGGGCTACTTGTTCTCCCAGGAGTTGCGCACGCCGTCGCTGGCCAAGTTCCTCGGCAGTTATGTGCAGGAGTGGCGCTTCTATGCGTTCGCCGAAGGTGCGCGTATGCGCCTGCACGACCCGCTGCCCGAGCAAGAAGACGAATACAGCCTGGCCAGTGTCGGCCTGGGCACCCGCGCCAGTTTGAGCAAGTGGTTGTCCGGCAGCCTGGATTTGGGCTACCCGCTGCTCGATGGACCGAACACCCAGAAACAGGACTCGCGACTGCATTTCAGTGTGCAGGCGACTTTCTGACTTTTTCTTCCGGAGACTTCACCCATGCAACGCCTATTTCTGAGCCTGTTGATCTGCCTGGGCTTCGCGCTCCCGGCCACCGCCCATGCCTGGTGGCAGGACGATTGGCACTACCGCAAACAGATTTCGATCGACACCACCGCCCAGGGCGCGGCGATCAACCAGGCGCTGGGCCGTACCGCCTTGCTGGTGCGCCTGCACACCGGCAATTTCACCTTTGACGGGGTCAAGGACGACGGTGCCGACCTGCGTTTCGTCAGTGCCGACGACAAGACCGTGTTCAATCACCAGATCGAAAGCTTCGACCCGCTGATGGGCATGGCGCTGATCTGGGTGGATGTGCCCAAGGTCGAAGGCGGCCAGCGCCAGGACCTGTGGATGTACTACGGCAACCAGAAGGCCCCGGCCACCGCCAATGGCCAGCTGACGTTCGACCCGAACTACATCGCGCTTTACCACTTCGACGGCGCCAACGGCACGCCGGCGCGGGACACCACGGCCTATGCCAACACCGCGCTGAACGCCACCGGCGCGAGCATCGACGGCGTGATCGGTCGCGCCCTGCAGTTCGGCGGCCAACCCTTGATGCTGCCGGCCAGCCCATCGCTGCAACACGCCGCCGGTGGCGCGTTCACCTTCAGTGCCTGGTTGCGCCTGGACCAGGCCAGTGGCGAACAAGTGGTGCTGGCTCGTCGCGACGGTGCCCATAGCCTGCTGCTGGGGTTGAACCAGGGCATGCCGTTCGTGGAGATCGACGGCCAGCGCGGCGTGTCGAGCCAGCCGCTGAACCCTGGCCAATGGCAGCACCTGGCGTTCACCGCCGAGGGCGAGAAGGTCACGCTGTACGTCAATGGCCGCGAAACCGCGACGCTCGCCGTGGCCTTGCCGGCCTTCAATTCCCAATTGGCCATCGGTGCCGATCTGCCGGAAGCCGGCAGCGCGCACCTGCCGTTTGCGGGTGCCATCGATGAGTTGCGCTTGTCCAAGGTCGCCCGTCCGGCGGCGCTGCTGCTGGCCGACGCGAGTGCCCAGGGCGCCGAGTCGAAACTGGTGGCCTACGGGGTGGATGAGGAACAGTCGGGCTTCGGTTTCGGCAGCCTGGGCTTTTTGCTCAACGCAGTGCCGGTGGACGCCTGGGTGATTATCGTGGTGCTGGTGGCGATGATGTTTCAGTCGTGGTTCATCATGCTGCGCAAGAACCGCCAGGTGGGCCGCGTCAGCAGTGCCAACGAGGTGTTCCGCGAGCACTTCGCCCAGATCGGTACGCGCCTGGAGATGTATGCCGACGACGCACTGCTGGCCGAGCGCCTGACCCACTCTTCGCTGTGGCGCCTGTACCTGGTGGCCGTCAAGGAAATCCGCACCCGCCGTGCCCAGGGCGCCGACACGTCGTCGGTCTCGGCGGCGACCATCGAAGCGATCCGTTGCTCCATGGACGGCGTGCGCACCCGGGAAAACCAGGCGCTCAGTGCCAAGCTGTCGACCCTGTCCAACGCCATCGCCGGTGGCCCGTATATCGGCCTGCTCGGCACGGTGCTGGGGATCATGGTGGTGTTCCTCGGCACGGCCATGGCCGGTGACGTGAACATCAACGCCATCGCCCCGGGGATGGCGGCGGCCTTGCTGGCCACGGCCATGGGCCTGTTCGTCGCGATCCCGGCGCTGTTCGGCTACAACCGCCTGATCACGCGCAACAAGGAAGTCAGCGCCGACATGCGCGTGTTCGTCGATGAGTTCATCACCCGCCTGGCGGAGATGCACGGCGAAAGCCAGTCCAGTGAAGCCGCGCACCGTCGCGAGCATCACGCTGCGGTTCCGGCCTGAGGAGAATCGCCATGGCTTCCGTGAATGCCTCCCACGACGATGACGATGACGCCGCCGTCGACAGTATCAACATCACGCCCCTGGTGGACGTGCTGATGGTGGTGCTGGTGATGTTTATCCTCACTGCCACCGCCCAGGTCTCGGGTATCCAGATTCATTTGCCCAAGGCCAGTGCCTCGGTGTCGCTGTCGGAGGCCAAGACCAAGGCCATTTCGGTGAACGACGGCGGCCAGGTGTTTCTCGATGCTTACCCGGTGACCCTCGGTGAGCTGGAAGAGCGCCTGCGTATCGAGAAAGCGCTGAATCCGGACTTCCCGGTGATCGTGCGCGGTGACGCGCTGGTGCAATACCAGAAGGTGATCGAAGTGCTCGACTTGCTGCGGCGGCTGGAGCTGTCCCAGGTCGGGTTGGTCACCGGCAAACCGAGCCAGGGCTGAGCCATGACCGCACAGATCCCGATCGCACCATTGCCCGTGAAGAAAAAAGCGTCGTTGCGCCCGCTGAAGTGGGGCGCCGGTCTGTTGCTGGGCGCTGTGGCTGCCTGGTTCCTGTGGCAGTGGGCCAATGACATGAGTGGCGTGCGCCGTGAAGCGCCCAAGGTGCCGACGATTATCCCGTTGCCGCCACCACCGCCGCCGCCCCCGGAGAAACCCAAGGAACCCGAGCCGCAGGTGCAGGAAAAGGTGCCGGAACCGGTGCCCAGCCCTGAACCCGAGGAGGTCAAGCCGGTGGAGGAGGCGCCGCCGAGTCCCGCCGACGACCTGGCCAACCCGATGCAGATCGATGGCGATGCGCAGTCCGGCAACGACGGTTTCAACATCGGCGCCGGCAAGGGCGGCGGCATGGCGGGCAGCGGTGGCGGCGGCTTGGGCACCGGTACCTACAAGCAGTACCTGGCGGGCACTTACCAGCGCTTGATGCGTGAGGACCCGGAGCTGCGCCGCAAGGCGTTTGCCATCCAGATCGACCTGTGGCTGGGCGCCGATGGCCAGGTCACGCGGGCGGTCGTGGCCAAGTCCAGCGGTGATAGCGAGACCGACGCCCAGATGCTCGCGCTGGTGCAGGCACCGCGCGCCATGCAGAAGCCCCCGGCATCGCTGACGTTGCCCATGCGCCTGTCCCTCAAGGGCCGGCGTCCGGATTGATCGAACAGGTTTTCAACGGCTGTTTTCAACGGTTTTTTACAGGAGTTGCGTACACATGATTTCCCCCGTGAATCGACTGACCCTGGCGGTCGGCATGGTCATCGCGACCCTGGTCGGCCAGGCGGCGGCTGCCCCGGTCGCCCCCTCGGAGAACGTCACCATCAACCTGATTCGTCTGTTGGTGCAGCAAGGCGTGCTGACCCAGGACACGGCCAACGGGCTGATTGCCCAGGCCGAGAAAGAAGCGCAGCAGGCCCGCCAGGCCAACGCCGCGCCGATGGTTGCCGGCGGCCCGACGGCGGCGCCTGGCGACGTACGTGTGCAGTACGTGCCGCAAGCGGTGCGCGACCAGATTCGTGACCAGGTCAAGGCCGAGGTCATGGCCACCGCCAAGCAGGAAAACTGGGCACAGCCCAACACCTTTCCGGACTGGGTCTCGCGCGTGACCTTCGATGGCGATATTCGCCTGCGGGACGAGTCGCGCTACTTCTCGGGCAACAACAGCAACGAGATCATCGATTACGCCAAGCTCAATGAAAGCGGCCCCTACGACACCAACAAAGACACCAACACCAAGCTGCCGCCGCTGCTCAACACCACCAAGGACCGCGAAAACCTGTTCCGTCTGCGCGCACGCCTGGGCATGAAAGCGGTGATCTCGCCGGAGTGGACGGCGGGCATTCGCATCGGCACCGGTTCCGACAACAACCCGGTGTCCACTACCCAGACCCTGGGCGGCGGTTTCGGCAAGAAGGACATCTGGCTCGACCAGGGCTACCTGAGCTGGAAGGCCTCCCAGGATGTGACCCTGACGGCGGGGCGCTTTGCCAACCCGTTCTATTCCACCGACATGATGTATTCGGGCGACCTGAACTTCGACGGTATCGCCGCCAATTTCAATCATGCCCTGAGCAACCAATGGGGGCTGTTCGGCACCCTTGGGGTGTTCCCGGTGGAGTACACCTCGGACACCGCCAGCAGCAACGGTTTCGACAAGGAAGACAGCGACACCAAATGGCTGTTCGGCGGGCAGATCGGCGCCAACTGGAAGCTCAACCGCGACAACAGCCTGAAGGGCGCGGTGGCCTACTACCACTTCGACGACATTGAGGGTAAGCGTTCCAGCCCCTGTACACCGTGGGCCGGTGCGCCCGGGTGCGATACCGACGGTTCGCGCCTGGCGTTCATGCAGAAGGGCAACAGCGTGTTCCTGCTGCGCAATATCTCGCCGAACCCGGCCACGCCTGGCTTGACGCCGCAACCGCAGTACGTGGGGCTGGCCTCCAAGTTCGATGTGCTGGACCTCAATCTGGCGTGGGATGCCGAGCTGCCGAGCGATTTCAAGCTGCGCACCCAGGGCAACTTCATCCACAACCTGGCCTACGACAAGGGCGAAATGCTCAAGCGCAGCGAAGGCGAGATCGTCAACAACATCAACAGCAAGGGCCAGTTCGAGAGCGGTGGCAATGCGCTGATGGTGCAATTCACCCTCGGCAGTGCCCTGGAGATGCGCAAGCGCGGCGACTGGAACGTCCTGGCCGGCTACAAGTACATCCAGCCTGACGCCTTGCCCGACGGTTTCAACGACTCCTCCTTCCACCTGGGCGGCACCAACGCCAAGGGTTATTTCATCGGCGGCAACTACGGCCTCGACAAGAACATCTACGCCAGTGCGCGTTGGTTGAGCGCCTCTGAAGTGTATGGCGCGCCGTTCGAAGTGGATGTGATGCAACTGGAACTCAACACGCGCTTCTGATGCGCAGGGAGATGCCACATGAACACGCGAATCTGCGGGCTGCTGTTGCTGTTCGTCGCCACGGCGGCGTCGGCCGAAGGCATGGAAGAACGCCTGCGTACTCAATTGCGCAGCACCACCCAGCAATTGCAGGCCCTGCAAAGCGAGCAGGCCCAGGCCGCTGCCGCGCGCATTGCCGCCGAAAACCAGGCCAAACAGGCCCAGGCGCAAATCAAGCAGCTGACGGCTGAACTCGCCCAGGCGCGTGGTACCGCCGAGCAACTGGCCGGCCAGCAACAAAGCCTGCACAGCCAGGCCCAGGCCCAGGTGGCGGCGAGCAACGAGCAGGTCGGCAAGTTCAAGAAGGCCTATGACGACCTGCTGGTGCTGGCCAAAGGCAAGGAGGCCGAGCGCGCCCGCTTGCAGGCCCAACTGAGCGAACGTGACACACAAGTGCAGCAATGTTCAGTCAAGAATCAACAGATGTACGGCGTGGCCCGTCAGTTACTCGCGGCCTACGAAAAAATCGACGTGGCCGAGGTGATGAGTATTCGCCAGCCCTTCGCCAGCAGCGCGCGGGTCAAGTTCGAAGAACTGGCCCAGGGTTTTGGCGACGATCTGTACAAGAGCCGTTTCGATGCCCCCCAGGCAACCGCCAATCACTGACAGACAAGGAAGCGATCACCATGAGCGAATTGATCACCAGCGTTACGCCCCAGAGCCTCACCGAGTTGTTGCAAGAGGCTGGCTACCGGGTCAACCAGACCGACCAGAACGGCATCGTGCAACTGCTCAGCGCCAGCCAGGGTATCGGCTTTGCCGTGCGCTTCGGCAACGCGGCGGCAGAGCAGGGCCATTACGTGGACTTCACTTACAGCTGCGCGCTGCGGGTGCAGGGCGATTTGCCCGAGGGGCTGGCCCAGGTGTGGAATGCCTCGCGGCGTTTTGCGCGGCTGTCGGTGCAGGGTGAGTTCCTGTTGATGGAAATGGATGTGGTGGTGGCCGGCGTGGGCGCCACGCACCTGCGCAGCCAGCTGGAATTGTGGGACCGCCTGTTGCAGGAGTTCATTGTCTACTTGCGCGAGTACAGCCAGCACGCTGCGCAGTTGCAGGCGCAGACAGAGGCCGCACCGCTTGGCGAAGAGGCACCGGCCCTGTGAAAAAACCTGCCTTGATGCTTAGTGCGGGCGCGCTGGGGTTGCTGGTGGTGGCGGTCGCGTTGAGCCTGCGCCCGGGCAGCGACCCGGTGGCGGCCCAGCAACCGTCGCCGATGGCCAGCGTTGCACCGGCGGGCCCGGCGGTGGCGCGCCTGGGTAACCAGCAGGTCGACGTTGCCGAACTGAAAAGCGTGTTGGCCAGCCTGCCGGCGGAGTCCCGTGAGCAACTGCGGGGTAATCGTGGCGCGCTGGAAACGTGGATTCGCTCGCGCCTGGCGCAAAAGGCCGTGCTCGAACAGGCCGATGCCCAGGGCTGGCGCCAGCGACCCGAGGTTGAGCAACAGACACGCGCCGCCACCGAGCAGATCGTGTTTCGCGATTACATGCTGTCGGTCAGCCAGGTCCCGGCGGATTACCCGAGTGCCGCTGAACTGCAACAGGCCTACGACAGCGGCAAGGCGCAGTGGGTGACACCGCCGCTGTACCGGGTCAGCCAGATTTTCCTTGCGGTCAATGACCCGCAAAGCGCCGATGCGGTGCGCCGCCAGGCCCAGGAACTGAGCCGTCGCGCCCAGGCTGCGCCGGGTGAATTTGCAGCACTGGCCACGCAGTTTTCCCAGGACCCGGACACCGCCGCACGTGGGGGTGATTCGGGCATGCAGCCGCTGCAACAACTGGTGCCGCCGGTGCGTGAAGCGGTGTCGCGTCTCAAGTTGGGCGCTGTGTCGGACGTGGTGCAAAGCGCCGCCGGGTTCCATGTACTCAAGCTCACCGGCCAGCAACCGGCCCGTACCGCCAGCCTGGATGAGTTGCGCGAACGCCTGACCCAGGCCCTGCGCGCCCAGCGCCAGGAGCAGATCGCCAAGGCTTACCTCGAAGGCATGCTCAACACCGCGACCTTGAGCATCGACGGTGCCGAACTGAACAAGGTGCTGGAGTAAGTTGCATCAACCCGCATTGGATGCACAGACCACAAGACAGGGAGTCTCCCATGGCATTTCTTGAACCGTCCGGCCCCCAGGGGCCTGCCGTTTATCGCGCACCCGCCGAGCCACGCAGTGCCTGGCGGGCATTGGCCGCTGACATTGACCCGGAAGTGGCCCGTTACTTTCTGGTGAGCGCGCGCTGCGGTTGTTTCATGCAGGCAGCGCGCAGTTTGAACATCAAGGCCACCTTGCTGCGCAAGCGTCTGGCGCAACTGGAGGAACACCTGCGCCATAGCTTGTTCAGTTACCAGGGCAACGGCCTGGTGCTGAGCCGTGATGGCCAGCAGTTGCAGGCCCAACTGATCGCCCTGGCCCATGAGCGGCGCTTGCCGGTGGTAGAGCAGCCGCTGATTCGCCTGGCGGTGGCCGAGCCGATCCTGCACGACATCCTGGGACGTGACCTGATCGCCTTGCTGCGCCGCAATGCCAGCGTGCGCCTGGAGATCATCTCCATCGACAGCCAACTGTCCCTGCAAGCAGTGGACGTGGATGTGGTGCTATGGCTGTCGGAAGGAGACGGCCCGCTGCCCGGACCGAGCTTCGCCACCGGATCGCCCCGGGCGTTGGCGCGCCTGCAGTACCTGCCGCACATCGCCAAGCGCTATTCACGGCAGACATCCCGCCCGGACAGCGTCGAAGACCTCAATGACTACATGCTGGTGCAATGGCAAGCGGATGCCCGGGTCGATGCCTTGCAACCCTGGAACCGCGTGGTGGAACAACGCCTGGCGGCGGTGGTGCAGGTACAGGCCTATTCGCTGATGCTGGAGATGATCCGCTGCGGTGCGTGCATCGGGTTGTTGCCGCACTACATGAGCAGCTTCGACCGAGGGTTGGTGGCGTTGCCGGGATTGCTGGCCGAAAACATGCAGCGCCAGGTGTGGCTGGCGGTGAATGCGCACGTGCAGCATGCCGAGGCGGTGGGCATGATCGTGGAGTTGATCGTCAGCACGTTCGAGGGACGCAGGGAGTGGTTCGACTGAGGGATTGGATGACCTGTCGAACTGCTGGCAAGAAACGCCCGACGCGATGGCCCTGCAGGCAGTGTTTTTTCAGCTACTGCAAGACCCCTGTGGAAGCTGTCGAGCCCCGGCGAGGCTGCGAAGGCGGTGGGGCAGGTGGCATCTGTGT
>NZ_JBSVVZ010000056.1:0-44408 GCF_054071875.1 Pseudomonas sp. SDO524_S393
CCGCTGCCAAGCCAGTCGCTAAAACCGCTGCTGCAAAACCCGCTGCCAAGCCAGCCGCTAAAACCGCTGCTGCAAAACCCGCTGCCAAGCCAGTCGCTAAAACCGCTGCTGCAAAACCCGCTGCCAAGCCAGCGGCTAAACCTGCTGCTGCAAAACCAGCCGCCAAGCCAGTCGCTAAACCTGCTGCTGCGAAACCAGCCGCCAAGCCAGCGGCTAAACCTGCTGCTGCGAAACCAGCTGCCAAACCAGCTGCCAAACCAGCGGCTAAACCTGCTGCTGCGAAACCCGCTGCCAAGCCAGCCGCCAAACCTGCTGCTGTAAAACCAGCACCGGCCAAGCCAGCCGCTCCGGTCGCTTCCGCTACTCCGGCAGCTTCCACCGCTCCAACTGCTCCGGCCAGCAGCACGCCTGCACCGGCAGCCTCCAGCACCACACCAACCAGCGCTTCCTAAGTGCCGGTGATCACGGCGCGCAGCTGCTGCAGCGCGTCGTGATCAAGGTTGGCGACTTGCGTCGTCAGCCCTTCAAGCCACTGCGGTTGATCCTGCTCTGCGGTCGGCCAGTCCAGCGCCAGCGCTTCCAATCGCTCCAGCAATTGCCGTTCGGCATCCAGTTCCAGGGCTTTAACCCCTTCCCGTAACGCCGCCAGTTGTTCATCTTGCTGCGCCTCGGCACGCCATTGCTTGCGCAGTTGTCGCAACGGCTCAACCACGTGTGCTTGCCAAGGCCCGGCGATCTGTTCCAGCGCCTGTATGCGCTCTGGTGTTGTCGCTACCCTGCGCTGCTCCAGCCATGCGCCACACAGCAGAAGACAGACATCGGCGCCCTGTGCCTGCCATTGCAGACAGGCGGCTTCGCACCCTGGGCGGGTGTAGGTCGAAAGGGCAAAGCTCCACAGGTCAGCGCACATATTCACACCCAAGCCAGCGGCCAACGAAGCTGGTAGACTCCGCCGCCATTATGATCCGACTTCAAAGCCTAACATTACAGCGTGGCCCGCAACGCCTTCTCGAAGGTGCCGAGCTGACCCTGCACGCCGGTCACAAAGCCGGCCTGATCGGTGCCAACGGCGCCGGCAAATCCACCTTGTTCGCCCTGTTGCTGGGTGAGCTGACCCCGGACTCCGGGGACTGCCTGCTGCCGGCTGATTGGCGCATCGCCCATATGCGCCAGGAGATCGACACCCTGGACCGCATCGCCATCGACTACGTACTCGATGGCGACCGGCACCTGCGCCAGGTACAACACGCTCTGGCCGAGGCCGAGAATGCTCAGGACGGCGCCGCCCTGGCGCGGCTGCACGCGGAACTCGACAGTGCCGACGGCTACACCGCCGATGCGCGCGCGCGCAAGATGCTTGCCGGCCTTGGCTTCACCAACGAGCAGATGGACCGCCCGGTCGCCGACTTCTCCGGCGGCTGGCGAATGCGCCTGAACCTGGCTCAGGCGCTGATGTGCCCTTCGGACCTGCTGTTGCTCGACGAACCGACCAACCACCTGGACCTCGATGCGATCCTGTGGCTGGAAGACTTCCTCAAGAGCTATCAGGGCACCTTGCTGCTGATTTCCCACGACCGGGATTTCCTCGACGCAGTGGTCGACAACATTGCCCACGTCGAACAGCAGAAAATCACCCTCTACCGTGGCGGTTACACTGCGTTCGAACGTGCCCGTGCCGAACGCCTGGCCCAGCAGCAACAGGCCTACGAGAAGCAGCAGGCGCAGCGTGCGCACATGGAAAGCTATATCGCCCGCTTCAAGGCCCAGGCCACCAAGGCTCGTCAGGCCCAGAGCCGCATCAAGGCGTTGGAGCGCATGGAGGAGTTGTCGGCGGCCCATGTCGATTCGCCGTTCGACTTCGTCTTCCGCGAATCGGTAAAGATCTCCAGCCCGTTGCTGGACCTTTCGGACGCACGCCTGGGGTATGGCGAAAAAACCATCCTGGAGAAGGTCAAGCTGCAACTCACGCCGGGTGCGCGCATTGGTTTGCTTGGACCCAACGGCGCGGGCAAGTCGACGCTGATCAAGAACCTGTCGGGAGAGCTTTCGCCGCTGTCCGGCCGCATGACCCGTGGCGAGAACACGGTGGTGGGTTATTTCGCCCAGCATCAACTGGACTCCCTCGACTCCAAGGCCAGCCCGTTGCTGCACTTGCAGCGCCTGGCGCCGACCGAGCGCGAGCAGACCTTGCGCGACTTCCTCGGTGGTTTCGACTTCCGGGGGGCGCGTATCGATGAGCCGGTGCTTAATTTTTCCGGCGGCGAGAAAGCCCGCCTGGCCTTGGCATTGATTGCCTGGGACCGTCCGAACCTGCTGCTGCTCGACGAACCGACCAACCACCTGGACCTGGAAATGCGCCTGGCGCTGACCATGGCCTTGCAAGAGTTCAGCGGTGCGGTGTTGGTGGTGTCTCACGATCGTCACCTGCTCAAGAGCACCACGGACAATTTCCTGCTGGTGGCGGATGGCAAGGTCGAAGAGTTCGACGGCGATCTGGATGACTACGCGCG
Source organism: Pseudomonas sp. SDO524_S393 (assembly GCF_054071875.1). Taxonomy (NCBI): domain Bacteria; kingdom Pseudomonadati; phylum Pseudomonadota; class Gammaproteobacteria; order Pseudomonadales; family Pseudomonadaceae; genus Pseudomonas; species Pseudomonas sp. SDO524_S393. Next base: position 2,511 of record NZ_JBSVVZ010000056.1, read on the forward strand.
TTGGCTGACCGACTACCGCGTGCGCAATGCGCCGGTCAGCAACACGCCGGTCAACCCGGACAAGACCGACAAGAAGGCCCAGCGCCAGGCTGCCGCTGCACTGCGCCAGCAGTTGGCGCCGCACAAGCGCGAAGCCGACAAGCTCGAGGCCGAGCTGGGCAAGGTGCACGCACGCCTGGCCAGTATCGAAACCAGCCTGGGCGACAGCGCTGTGTACGAAGCGTCCCGCAAGGATGAATTGCGCGACCTGTTGGCTGAACAAGCCAGGCTCAAGGTGCGTGAAGGCCAGTTGGAGGAAATCTGGATGGAGGCCCTCGAGTTGCTGGAAACCCTGCAAGCTGAGCTGGAGGCGCTGTCCTGATGGAGGCGTTGCAGCTGCCGTTGCCGGCACAGTGGGTCGAGCCCGTATGGATCGGCGTGCAAATTCTGCTGATCCTGCTGGCCGGTTACCTGGCCCAGCGTTTTGTCGCCAAAGGCCTGACTCGCCTGGGCGAGCGCTACCCGCTGCCGCCACAGTTGCTGATGCCCCTGCGCGGCGGTTTGCGCTGGCTGATCATGGGCAGTGCGTTGATTTTCGTGTTGGGCCGCCTGGGCGTATCCGCCACGGTGCTGTGGACCGCGCTGTCGGGCTTCGTTGCCGTGGCGGCGGTGGCGTTCTTCGCCATGTGGTCGGTGTTGTCCAACCTGCTGTGCGCCATCCTGATCTTCACGGTCGGGCCGTTCCGGCTCGGTGACATTGTCGAGCTGGTGGACACCGTCGACAAACCGGGTGTGAAGGGCCGGGTCGTGGCGATCAACCTGCTCTACACCACGCTGATCGAAGTGGCAGAGGCCGGCACCGACAGCGCGATGGTGCAGGTGCCCAACAGCCTGTTCTTCCAGCGTTCGGTGCGGCGCTGGCCAGGAACGCACGTGTTTCCGGGCGACCGCTAGCATTCACATCTTGTAAAAATCTATAGCCAGCCTTCGGTCGGCGGAGTTAGCTTAAGGCTCAACGGCAAACTCCCTTCTGAGGTGTGTAATGGCACTCGATACATGGCTGGCCTTTTTCGTGGCCAGTTGGGTCATCTCCCTTTCTCCCGGCGCAGGCGCCATCGCCTCGATGTCCAGCGGCCTGCAGTACGGTTTCCTGCGGGGCTACTGGAATGCGATCGGCCTGCAACTGGGCCTGGCCATGCAGATTGCCGTGGTGGCCGGCGGGCTGGGCGCGATTCTGGCGGCATCATCGACTGCGTTCTACGCGATCAAATGGTTTGGCGTGGCATACCTGGTGTACCTGGCCATCAAGCAATGGCGTGCCTTGCCCATGGACATGGCCGACGACGCCGCCGTGCGCCCGATCGGCAAGCCGATGGCGATGATGTTCCGTGGTTTCCTGGTCAATGCCAGCAATCCCAAGGCCCTGGTGTTCATGCTGGCGGTACTGCCGCAGTTCGTGGACCCGCACGCGCCGTTGCTGATCCAGTACCTGATCCTGGGTGTGACCATGATCTGCGTCGACATGATCGTGATGGCCGGCTACACCGGGCTGGCCTCGAAAGTGCTGCGTCTGCTGCGTACACCCAAACAGCAAAAACGCATGAACCGTACATTTGCCGGCTTGTTCGTCGGTGCGGCGGGCTTCCTCGCCAGCCTGCACCGCGCCACCGCGTAAAACCCGCCGAAAACCGGGTGGGGCCCAACAGCCCCACCCACCTGCGCGAAAAATACCCCTCCCTCCAAACACCTCATCACTTACGCCTTGAGTCAAATCCGTTAAGGCTCAACAATGTGTTACTTCGTATTTCCCTTTGAGATTCATTCATGACTGCCCCCTTTCGTTTTCTCGCCTGGCTGATGTTGCCGGCGCTGATGTCGTGCAGCTTCAACTTGCTGGCCGCGACCGCCGAGGGCGCCCCGCAAGCCCTGCATTTGCTGGACTATATTGGCGCTGACTACCCGCCCACGGTGGAGGCGGGCAAGGTGGTCGACGACTCCGAATACCGCGAACAAGTGGAGTTTCTTGGGGTGCTGCAAGGCCTGGTGGCGCAGTTGCCCGAGCGCCCGGAGCGTGCGGGGCTGGTAAAAGGCGTCGACGAACTGCTGGCAGCGGTCAGCGCCCATGAAGAAGGGGCAACCGTCGCCCGTCAGGCTCGCCAGCTGGGCGCGCAACTGGCGGTGGCCTATGAGGTGAGCCAGGCCCCGGCCATCACGCCTGACCCTACCCGCGGCGCGCCGTTGTATGCGCAGCATTGTTCGGTTTGCCATGGCGCAACCGGTGCCGGTGACGGGCCTGCCGGTGTGGGCATGACACCGCCGCCGGCCAACCTGCGCGATGCCGTGCGCCTGGATCGCCTGAGCCTCTACGCGATCTACAACACCCTCGGCCTGGGCGTTGAAGGCACCGATATGCCGGCCTTCGCCGACCAATTGGATGACCGCCAGCGCTGGGACCTGGCCACTTACATCGCCAGTTTCACCGCCGACCCTGCGGCGGCGCAGAGCGAGCAGCCGTTCAACCTGGCGGACCTGGCTCGCCAGACACCCAACGAAGTGCTGGCGGCCAGCGGTCCGGCCGCAGCCGCAACCTTCCGCGCCCAGCGTGCGCAACCGCCGCAGGTCAAGCGGGGTCCGGCGCAGTTGCTCGACTACACCGCCACCACCCTGGACAAGAGTCTCGCCGCTTTCCGCAACGGCGATCACGAACAGGCGTATGACCTGTCGGTGGCTGCTTACCTCGAAGGCTTCGAGCTGGTGGAGAGTTCCCTGGACAACGTCGACGCCAACGTGCGCAAGGACACCGAGAAGGCCCTGATGGCCTATCGGCAGTCGTTGCAGGACGGGTTGCCGGTGGAACAGGTGCAGCAGCGCCTGGACGTGGCCAAAGGCAAGCTCACCGAGTCTGCCGGGTTGCTGGGCAGCGACGGCTTGAGCTGGTCGCTGAGCTACATCTCCGGTTTGCTGATTTTGCTGCGTGAAGGCCTGGAAGCCATTCTGGTCTTGGCCGCGATCCTTGCGTTCCTGCGTAACACCGGCCAGCAATCGGCCGTGCGCAGCGTCAACGCCGGCTGGGGCCTGGCGCTGTTGGCCGGTTTGGCGACCTGGGCACTGGCGGCCTATGTGATTGACGTCAGCGGCGCCCAGCGCGAATTGCTCGAAGGCTGCACGGCGTTGTTCGCCAGTGTGATGGTGCTGTGGCTCGGTGTCTGGATGCACGACCGTCGCCATGCGGCTGCCTGGCAGGACTACATCAAGAGCAGCCTGGTGGGCGGTGGCGGGCGTTTCGGCTTTGCGATGCTGGCGTTCTTCTCGGTTTACCGCGAGCTGTTCGAGGTGATCCTGTTCTACGAAACCCTGTGGCTGCAAGCGGGTCCGGCCGGGCACAACGCGGTGCTGGCGGGTGGTGCCACGGCGCTGGTGCTGTTGGTGGGCCTGGCCTGGGTGATCCTGCGCGGTTCGGCGAAGCTGCCGCTGGCACTGTTCTTCGGCATCAACGCGGCACTGCTGTGCGCGCTGTCGGTGGTGTTTGCCGGGCATGGCGTGAAGGCGCTGCAAGAGGCGGGGATCTTCGGCACGCGGCCAGTGGCGTTCTTTGACTTTGATTGGCTGGGCATCCACGCCGACGCTTATTCATTGGGTGCACAGGCGGTGGCGATCCTGGCGATTGTGGTGCTGTATGGCCGCAGCCGTTTGGCCGAGAAGCGCCGCGTTACAGCTTAAGTGTGGAGCGGGCAAGCCCGCTCCTGCATTGATCGTGTTTGGGCTGAGTCAGTCGTTTTCGTGGGTCAGCTCCAGCACCCGGTCCACGAGTTTGTTGATGCCTGACGCCACTTCGCTGATGCGCTTGCCGAGCATGTAGGCAGGGGTGCTCACCAGTTTGCGCGCCTTGTCTTCGACGATATCGTCCACCGCGCATTCCTGGTGGGTGGCCCCCATCTTGTCGAGGGCCGCTGCCGTGTCGGCGCAGTTGCCGATGGTGCAGGTCACGCCCGGGCCGTAGATCTTCGCGGCCAGGGCCGGCGAGATGCAGATCAATCCAACGGGTTTGCCGGCTTCGGCGAACGCCTCGGCCAGTTCCAATACCTGTGGGTTGACACTGCAACCAGCGCCTTCGACGGCGAAGTTCGACAGGTTCTTGGCCGCGCCGAAACCGCCTGGCACGATCAGCGCATCGAAGTCGCTGGCGTCGGCCTCGCGAAGGTCTTTTACGTCACCTCGGGCGATACGGGCCGACTCCACCAGCACATTGCGCGACTCGGGCATCTCTTCACCGGTGAGGTGGTCGATCACATGCAATTGGGCGATGTTCGGGGCAAAGCATTGGACCTGAGCGCCGCGCTGGTCAAGGCGCAGCAGGGTGATCACGCTTTCGTGGATCTCTGCGCCGTCGTATACGCCACAGCCGGAAAGGATCACTGCAATCTTTTTGCTCATGGGCATTTCTCCTGGGGTCTGGCGTTAAATGTCTACTAATTTGTCACCTGTTGCCAATGGGATCGCGCCCGGCTAGACCTAATCTAGATGTAACAAAAACAGACCGGACCAGACCATGGACTTCGTGCCTTACGCGGTACCGTTTTTCATTGCCTTGATCGTGGTGGAGCTGCTGGCCGACCGTTGGCGCGGCGAGCGCAACTACCGGGTGGCAGACGCCATCAACAGCCTCAGCACCGGCGTGCTGTCCACCACCACCGGGCTGTTGACCAAGGGCGTGGGGCTGCTGACCTATGCCTTTGCCCTCAAGCACCTGGCGCTGATAGAGCTGTCTGCCCAGAGCGTCTGGACCTGGGTGTTCGCCTTTGTCTTCTACGATTTCTGTTACTACTGGCTGCATCGCATGGGCCACGAACGCAATATCCTGTGGGCCGCCCATTCGGTGCATCACCAGAGTGAGGACTACAACCTCAGCACCGCCTTGCGCCAGACCAGCACCGGCTTTCTGCTGAGCTGGATCTTCTACCTGCCGCTGGCGGTATTGGGCGTACCGCTGGTGGTGTTTATCAGCGTGGCTTCGCTTAATTTGCTGTATCAATTCTGGGTGCACACCCGCCATGTACCGAAGCTCGGCTGGTACGAGTGGTTCTTCGTCACGCCGTCCAACCATCGGGCCCACCATGCACAGAACGCTCTCTACATGGATCGCAATTACGGCGGGGTGTTCATTCTTTGGGACCGGCTGTTCGGCACCTTCCAGGAAGAAGACGACAACGAACCGGTGGTTTTCGGTGTGACCACACCACTGGCCAGTTGGAACCCGCTGTGGGCCAACCTGCAGTTTTATGCACAGTTGTGGAGTGACGCGCGACGTACCGAAAGCCGGTGGGACAAGGTGCGCATCTGGTTCATGCGCACCGGCTGGCGCCCGGCCGACGTGAAGGCCAGGTATCCGCTGGTCAAGCCGGACCTGAGCCAGTTCCGCAAGTTCGACGTGCCGCTGGATGCGCGCCAGCAGGTGTATATCGCCTTGCAATTTGCGGTGTACGTGGGGTTGGGCAGTTACCTGATGAATTTCGGCGAGGGGTTGCCTACGGCGGCGTTGATGCTGGGTTGGAGCGTCATGGCGCTGGGGCTGTTCGTGCTGGGCGTGGCCCTGGAGAATCGCCCGTGGGCGTTGAAGGCCGAGCTGATGCGGCTGCTGCTGAATGTGCCGCTGGTGTGGCTGGCGCCGCTGGTCGGGCTCTGGCCGGCCAGCCCGTTGGGCTGGCTGGGGGTGGCCAGTTACAGCCTACTCAGCATAATCGGCCTCTACTGTTGCCGGGGGCGCCTTACTCGACTGGCGTCTTAGGCGTATCAGTGGGGGCGGGCACTGCGTCCAGCCGGGCTTTTGCGTCAGCGCAGGCCTGGCGCGCGATACGGGCGTTCTTCAGCCGGCGGCGCAGCCACAGGCCAAAGCCCAGCACCAACAGCGCGCCGAGCACCCACAGCTCGTACCGCTTGATGCTGCCCAGCATGCCTTCAAGCACCGCGCCAAAATGATAGGCCGCCGCACCCAGCGCCGCTGCCCAGATGGCCGCGCCGATACCGTTGAGGATCAGGTAGCGCGCCGGCGGGTAGCCTGACAGGCCAATCGCCACGGGCATCACCGTGCGCAACCCATAGACGAAGCGGAAGCTCAGTACCCAGATATCCGGGTGCTTGCGGATATGCTCCAGTGCCCGGTCACCCATCAACTGCCAGCGCGGCTTGCGCGCCAACAGTTTGCGGCCATGCTTGCGTCCCAGGAAATACCAGAGCTGGTCGCCGGCATAGCTGCCGAAGAAGGCAACGACCACCACCAGGTTGATATCCATGTACCCACGGAACGCCAGGAAGCCTGCGAGAACCAGGATGGTCTCGCCTTCGAAGAAGGTGCCCAGGAAGAGCGCAAAGTAGCCGAAGTCATGCAGAAATTGTTGAAGCATGGTCTGGGTGCTGGCGAAATGAACGCGCAGCCTACGCCTTCGCGAACATTCATGAAAGTATCGAGATGTGTCACGAAGTGAACAATTCCTACATAAACGACGAATGCGACTACAGGTCGCATCGGTAAGCACAACTGTAATTCCTTCGTCATAATGGCCGCTTATAACTGCAACGCTCGCCCGTAAATGCGGGCTCAGGAGTCTGTCGTGAGCTTTACCCCTGCCAATCGCCTGTTCCCTGCCACCCGCCTGCGTCGCAATCGTCGTGATGATTTTTCTCGCCGTCTGGTGCGTGAAAACGTTCTGACGACGAACGATCTGATCCTGCCGGTCTTTGTACTGGACGGTGAAAACCGCCGGGAAGCCGTGGCCTCGATGCCGGGTGTGGAGCGCTTGACCATCGATCTGCTGCTTGAAGAGGCGGCCAAATGGGTCGAGCTGGGGATTCCGGCGCTGGCGTTGTTCCCGTACACGCCGCCTGAACTCAAGTCCCTCGACGCTGCCGAAGCCTGGAACCCGGAAGGGATCGCCCAGCGCGCCACTCGCGCCTTGCGTGCGCGTTTCCCGGAGCTGGGGGTGATCACCGACGTGGCGCTGGACCCGTTCACCACCCACGGCCAGGATGGCATTCTCGACGAAGATGGCTATGTTCAGAACGACATCACCGTCGATGCACTGGTCAAGCAGGCCCTGTCCCACGCCGACGCGGGTGCCCAGGTGGTCGCGCCGTCGGACATGATGGACGGTCGCGTCCAGGCGATTCGCGAAGCCCTGGAGCTGGCCGGCCACGTCAACGTGCGCATCATGGCCTACTCGGCCAAGTACGCCAGCGCCTATTACGGCCCGTTCCGCGATGCGGTCGGTTCGGCCCTGAACCTGGGCAAGGCCAACAAGGCCTCGTACCAGATGGACCCGGCCAACGGCCAGGAAGCCCTGCATGAAGTGGCGGCCGATCTGGCTGAAGGCGCCGACATGGTGATGGTCAAGCCCGGGATGCCGTACCTGGACATCCTTTACCGGGTCAAAGAGGAATTCAAGGTGCCGACCTTCGTTTATCAGGTCAGCGGCGAATACGCCATGCACATGGCCGCAATACAGAATGGATGGTTGAGTGAAGGGGTGATCCTTGAATCCCTGACTGCCTTTAAACGTGCCGGGGCTGATGGCATCCTGACTTATTTTGCCGTCCGTGCCGCCCAATTGCTTAGAGAGCAACAATAGCCCTCACAGGAACACTCGATGAATACCGAAGGACTCTCCGAAGTTGCCGTAAAAGACGCTCACCCGGTGGTTGAACAAGTCACCGAGACCCCGCCGGAACTGGAGCCGGCACCGCCTGTCGCGGTGACCGAGCCACCTGCGCCGGCTCCCGTGATCGCGGTGACCAACCTGGATGACAGCAGCCTGTACATCCACCGCGAGCTGTCACAACTGCAATTCAACATCCGCGTGCTGGAACAGGCGCTGGATGAGTCCTACCCGTTGCTGGAGCGGTTGAAGTTCCTGCTGATCTTCTCCAGCAACCTGGACGAGTTCTTCGAGATCCGCGTGGCCGGCCTCAAGAAGCAGATCACCTTTGCCCGTGAACAGGCTGGCGCCGACGGCCTGCAACCGCACCAGGCCCTGGCACGCATCAGCGAGCTGGTACATGGCCAGGTGGACCGCCAGTACGCGATCCTCAACGACATCCTGCTGCCGGAGCTGGAAAAACATCAGGTTCGCTTTATCCGTCGTCGCCACTGGACCACCAAGATCAAGACCTGGGTACGTCGCTACTTCCGCGACGAAATCGCGCCGATCATCACGCCGATCGGCCTCGACCCGACGCACCCGTTCCCGTTGCTGGTGAACAAGAGCCTGAACTTCATCGTGGAGCTGGAAGGTATCGACGCCTTCGGCCGCGATTCCGGCCTGGCGATCATCCCGGCGCCACGCTTGCTGCCACGGATCATCAAGGTACCGGAAGAGGTGGGTGGGGCTGGCGACAACTATGTATTCCTGTCATCGATGATCCATGCCCATGCGGACGATCTGTTCCAGGGCATGAAGGTCAAGGGCTGCTACCAGTTCCGCCTGACCCGTAACGCCGACCTGGCGCTGGACTCCGAAGACGTCGAAGACCTGGCCCGCGCGCTGCGCGGTGAGCTGTTCTCGCGGCGTTATGGCGACGCGGTACGCCTGGAAGTGGCCGACACCTGCCCGAAACACTTGTCGGATTACCTGCTCAAGCAGTTCAACCTGGGCGAGACCGAGCTGTACCAGGTCAATGGCCCGGTGAACCTCACGCGCCTGTTCAGCATCACCGGTCTGGACAGCCACCCGGAGCTGCAATACAAGCCGTTCACCCCGCAAATCCCGAAACTGCTGCAGAACAGCGAGAACATTTTCAGTGTGGTCAGCAAACAGGACATCCTGCTGCTGCACCCATTCGAGTCCTTCACCCCGGTGGTCGACCTGCTGCGCCAGGCTGCCAAGGACCCGCACGTATTGGCCGTGCGCCAGACCCTGTACCGTTCCGGCGCCAACTCGGAAATCGTCGATGCCCTGGTCGATGCCGCGCGTAACGGCAAGGAAGTCACAGCGGTGATCGAGCTGCGTGCACGCTTCGACGAAGAGTCGAACCTGCAACTGGCCAGCCGCCTGCAAGCGGCCGGCGCGGTAGTGATCTACGGTGTGGTCGGCTTCAAGACCCACGCCAAGATGATGCTGATCCTGCGCCGTGAAGCCGGCGAGATCGTACGTTACGCCCACCTGGGTACCGGCAACTACCATGCTGGCAACGCCAAGCTCTACACCGACTACAGCCTGCTGACCTCCGACGATGCCCTGTGCGAAGACGTCGGCAAGTTGTTCAGCCAGTTGATCGGCATGGGCAAGACCTTGCGCATGAAGAAGCTGTTGCACGCACCGTTCACGCTCAAGAAGGGCATGCTCGACATGATTGCCCGCGAGACCCAGTTCGCCCTCGACGGGAAACCGGCGCACATCATCGCCAAGTTCAACTCGCTGACCGATCCGAAGATCATCCGCGCGCTGTACAAGGCCAGCCAGTCCGGCGTGCGCATCGATCTGGTGGTGCGCGGCATGTGCTGCCTGCGGCCAGGCATTGCCGGGGTGTCGCACAACATCCATGTGCGTTCGATCATCGGTCGCTTCCTGGAGCACACGCGGGTGTTCTACTTCCTCAACGGCGGTGAAGAGCAGATGTTCCTCTCCAGCGCCGACTGGATGGAGCGCAACCTCGACAAGCGTGTGGAGACCTGCTTCCCGGTGGAAGGCAAGAAACTGATCCTGCGGGTGAAGAAAGAGCTGGAAAGTTATCTGACCGATAACACGCACAGCTGGAGCCTGCAGTCTGACGGTCGCTACGTGCGCAACACGCCAACCGGCAATCAGAACCCGCGCAGTGCGCAGGCGACGTTGCTGGAGAAGCTGGGTAGCCCGATTCTGGCGGTGAATTAATCAAGGTTCACCCAAATCAATGTGGGAGCGGGCTTGCCCGCGATGAGGGAGTGTCAGTCAACCCATCAGTTGACTGATCCACCGCCATCGCGAGCAAGCCCGCTCCCACATTTGTTTTTACAGGGTTCTCTGGCTCGCGTTACCGCAGGTTCAGGCTGAACCCCACCCGTGTCAGCCACTCGGCTTCCTGGGCAAAGTCTGCCTGGGTCAGCTGGTTTTCATCCAGCCAGCCGGTCGGGAAGACCACGTCCAGGCTGTCACCGTCGGCGCGCAGGGCCACCTGGGGCATCTGTTGGGTGCCACGGATATGGTGGAACAGGATCGCAAAGCGCAGCAGCACGCACAGGCGAATCAGCTTGATGCCTTCGTCACCGAACTCCGCGAATTTGTCCTTGGGGATGTTACGGCGATGGCCGCGCACCAGCAGCGCGAGCATTTGTTGGTCTTCACGGGAGAAACCGGCCAGGTCGGAGTGCTCGATCAGGTAGGCGCCATGCTTGTGGTAATGGTAGTGAGCGATGTCCAGGCCCACTTCATGCACCTTGGCGGCCCAACCCAGCAGCTCGCGCCATACGCCGTCTTCCAGTTCCCAGTCTTCGGCCACCTGGTCGAAGGCGTGCAGGGCTTTGCGCTCGACCCTGGCGGCCTGTTCCAGGTCGACGTGGTAGCGCTCCATCAATGACGTGAGCGTGCGCTCGCGTACGTCTTCGTGGTGATGACGGCCCAGCAGGTCATACAGCACGCCTTCGCGCAGGGCGCCGTCGCAGTGGTCCATGCGTTGCAGCTCGAGTGCGTCGAAGATGGCTTCGAGGATCGCCAGGCCCGCCGGGAAAATAGTACGGCGGTCGGGCTTGATGCCTTCGAAGTCGATTTTCTCGGCATCGCCCAGCTTGAACAGCTTGCGCTTGAGCCAGGCCAGGCCTTCGGCGTTCACTTCGCCACCGCCGTGACCTCCGGCCTTGAGTGCCAGGCCAATGGCGCGGATGGTGCCGGATGAGCCGATCGCTTCATCCCAGGTCAGGCGATGCAGCGCGTGTTCGATGCTCATGATCTCCAGCCGCGCCGCCGTGTAGGCCTGGGCGTAACGCGCCGGGGTGATCTTGCCGTCCTTGAAATAGCGCTGGGTGTAGCTGACGCAGCCCATCTGCAGGCTTTCCCGCAATAGCGGTTCGAAGCGCTGGCCGATGATGAATTCGGTACTGCCGCCGCCGATGTCGGCCACCAGGCGTTTGCCGGGGGTATCGGCCAGGGTGTGGGACACGCCGAGGTAGATCAGGCGCGCTTCTTCACGGCCGGAGATGACTTCTACCGGGTGCCCCAGAATCTCTTCGGCGCGGCGGATGAATTCGCCGCGGTTGCGTGCTTCGCGCAGGGCGTTGGTGCCGACGATTCGCACGGCGCCCAAGGGCATGCCGTTGATCAGTTGGGCAAAACGCTTGAGGCAATCGAGCCCGCGTTGCATGGATTCTTCGTTGAGCTGGCGCTCGTCGTCGATCCCGGCAGCCAGTTGCACTTTCTCGCCGAGCCGCTCAAGGATGCGGATCTCACCGTTCTGGGCCTTGGCCACGACCATGTGAAAGCTGTTGGAGCCCAGGTCGATGGCGGCGATCAGGGACAGATTCTTGGCTTGGGATTGCGGCATGGTTTGGGGGTCTCGGTCGATAACCTTGCCATCGTGCCACGATCGACCGCCAACGCCAACGCGTTGTGCTTCGGGAATTTTTCTGAATCTGCCTGAAGGGGATTGCTGTAGGAAATGTAGGTTGTCTTTCGGTCTTTTTGTCGGGATTTCTGACAGAGCTATAGGAAGCTTTAACTGTACCCCGTTGTTAAGACAAATCTGATTTGGCCTACAGGTTTTAGGCGACTGTTCTATTCATTTTTTTATTTAAGACTACTGTCGCGCCGGGTTCAGATGACGGTGTATTTTTACCGCTCCCACGCCAACTAACGTGTTGTCTGATTTTGTAGTGAAGTGCCAAAGCGACAGACTGTCACTCGGCAATGATGCCGTGGTGTTATTTATTTATGTTTCGGAAACTCCGGGATGATAATTAAAGGCGCCTGATAACTTTCAGTGACAGGTTAATTATGAAGAAACTAATTGGATCGACCCTCGGTATCGCTTGCCTGGCTGTCGCGCTGGGCGCACAGGCCACTACCAGTGCCCAGCTGGTAGTTCGGGGAACGATCACTCCCGCCTCCTGCAACCTCAGCCTGGCAGGCAGCGGTGTCATCGATTATGGCGTCATACGTTCCGGTGAGTTGTCCCAAACCGCATTCAACCCCCGCGAAGAGCGAAGCACTACCCTGAGTGTCAATTGCGGCACCACACCTGCCAAGTTCGGCCTGGCCTTTACCGACTTGCAGGCGGGCAGTAAGGTCACGGGGATTCTTGGCGCCGGCTTCAGCGAAGCCCAGAACTACGGCCTGGGTACTGTGGGCACCCGTCGTACCGGCGGCTATTCGATCACCCTCAAGGATTTGAGGTCCTCGGGCGTGGTACTCAACCCCATCATGCGCGTGGGCACCGGCGCCTGGCAGACCAGCGATGGCAAGGTCGCCCAGGCGCCCAGCCAGTACTCGTGGCGCAACGGTACGGCGATCACCCCGGCATCGATTGCCCTGATGACCGGCACTATCGCCGTGAAGGCCGTTATCAATAAAGCCCAGGACCTGGACTTGAGTCGCGACGTGTCCATTGATGGTCGCGCCACACTGGTACTCAGTTATCTCTAAGTAACTTGATACGGTCGGCAAATAGATCGATGCGTTTTTGTCGGCCGTTTTTATGTGGGTGTTTTAATTATCTGCTATCCGCTTAAATAGCAGCGGGGAAACCAAGTGCGTGGTCTTTCAATAACTAACAAGGCACGGCTGTTAAGTGCAAGTGTGTGTGTTTGTTTTTCAATGATGGTGCTGGCGGACGGTATGCGACCCGAAACCACGTTGGTCATGCTCTATGAGGAAGAAGGCGAAGCCACTCTCAATGTGCAGAACACCGATGCCAATCCTGCGCTGCTTCACGCCGTAGTCGAGAACGTACCGGAGGATCCGGAACCCCTGCTGGTCGTTACGCCGCCTGTCTCCCGTGTGGAGCCGGGCGAGACCCAGTTGATCCGCTTCATCGGTACGCTGAAGGCGCCGCTCAAGACCCAGCGCCTCAAACGTGTGTCCTTTGAGGGGATTCCGCAGGCACGTGCGGCAGGCGGTGCGACCATCGGTATCACCCTGCGGCAGAACCTGCCTCTTATCCTGCACCCCCAGGGCCTGCCCCGGCACGCTTCACCCTGGGAGCTGTTGCAGTGGAAGCGCGTGGGCGAGCATCTGCGCGTCCACAACGACAGTGCTTATGTGGTGCGCCTGGCGCTGGAGGTGCAACTGCTTCCACGAATGAACCTGGCCACCTTGCCGCGTACCTACATCCTGCCGGGTGAGACCCTGACGGCGAAAGTCGAGGGGCGCCTGGACGGCGTGACCGAGGTCGAGATACAGCCTGCCACGGTCTATGGATTTTCGGTTGATCATTACCGGGCGCCGGTCAATGCCGTCGAGGGTTGATCGACTTATGACAACGACCAGACGTCCGTCCGGCATCGGTGCCGCTGCTCGTCGGCCCACGCTGTTGGTGGGGCTTGCGACCCTGTGCGGTCTGCCTGGCCCCGTGCCGGCACTGGAGTTGGGAGAGGGCTTCGACCTGGCGGCCCTGACCACCCATGGCATAGATCCGAAGGTTTCAGACTACTTTCGCAGCGCGGCGCGTTTTCGCGAAGGCGTCCAGGTGGTGGGGTTGCGGGTCAATGGCAATCCGCTGGGGCTGGTGGATGCGCGATTCGACGCACAAGGGCAGCTCTGTTTTACCCCCGGGTTACTGGAGAAGGCCGGGTTGGTCAAACCTGCGAGGGTCATCCGTGAGGTGGCCGCGCCGGAGCAGGCCTGCCATGACTTCCTGGGTGCCTTCCCAACGACGATGGTGAGGTTGCGTCCCGGCACCGACGAGGTTGCACTGGTGGTGCCCACGCAATCGTTGCGTGAACCGGAGTGGGCCGCCGGCAACTTTTCCAGGGGCGGTTCGGCAGCCTTGTTCAATTACGATGTGCTGGGTTTTGACAGCCGTTCCCGAAGCGGCCCCAGCCGATTCATGTCGGCGTATACCGAAGCCGGTTTCAACCTGGGTGACTGGATTGTGCGCAGTCGCCAGTTCTATGTATCCGACAACGGCCAGTCCCGCACCGAGCACCTGTATGCCTATGCCCAGCGGGATGTGGCCGTGTTGCAGTCGACCTTTCAGGCGGGGCAGCTTTCCAGCGGCAGCCCGGTGTTTGGAGGGGTGCAGTTTTCGGGTTTCCAACTGTCTCCGGACGGGCAGTCACGTGGCCCGGCAGGCGACAACGCGGTGGTGGTCGAAGGGCTGGCCCAGAGTCAGTCGCGGATCGAAGTGCGCCAGGCCGGGGTGTTGATTCATAGCACCCTGGTGCCCGAAGGGCCCTTCAGGCTGACCGGACTGCCGCTGCTCAATGGCACCAGTGACCTCGAGGTGAGCGTGATTGACGTGAGGGGGGCCAAGCGCAGCTTCACAGTGCCGGCGGCGTCGTTCAGTGGCGTCGCGCCGGCCGCCCCCGGTTACTACGTGTCGGCGGGCAAGGTACGGGAGGTTTCCACTGATCAGAGTCAAACGCCACTGTTCGCCATGGGCAGCGGCACCTGGGGGTTGGGGCGCAACACATCGCTGGGCCTGGGATTGCTGGGCGCCGAGGACTATTGGGCGGCGGGCAGCAGCCTGGGCAGTGTATTTTTTCAGCGGGTGACGGTGGGCGCGCGCCAGAGCCTCTCGCGAGATAGCCGCAACGCAGTGTCCGGGGGGCGCCACACGTTGTCCGTGAGCAGCCCGGTCTACGCCAACGTAGACGTCAATTTGAGCGCAACCACCCAGACCCGGGGCTATCGCGAGGTGCTTGAAGCCGGTCAGCCACTCAAGGTCGACGACCTGGCGTCGCGTTTTAAAAACCAGTACACGGCGGGCATGAGCTGGGTCGACCCCGCGATCGGCGGTTTCTCTGTGGGCTACACCCGCAGCGCCCAGTTCGACGGACGATCTACGGAGCACGTCTACGCCTCCTGGAACCAGTCGTTCGGTGGCGTGGATGTGGCGTTGATCGCCGACTCCCAGGTGGGCAGCAAGCGTGTAAGCCGTGAGGCGGCTGCAGCCAACCGACGGCGGGATGCGGCTATGGACGACGGTCTTTCCTTGCGCTTGCAGGTCAGCGTGCCCCTGGGCGATGACCGGCGTGTCACCAGCTATGGAAGCCGTCGTGGCCGGCAGCTCAATGCGGGTACGGCGCTCAGTGAACGGGTCAATGATTACGTGAATTATGAGGTGGGCACCGAGCGGGATATCACCGCGCGGGAACAGTCGGTGCGCGGGCAACTGAATGTGATGCCGCGGTATACCCAAGTCGGCCTCGGTGTCAGTCAGGACGCTCAGGGCTCCAGCTATTCGGGGCAACTGCGCGGTGGGGTGGTGGCACATGAACGTGGCGTGACGTTTTCGCCCTATGCCGTGCAGGACACGTTCGGCATCGTGTCGGTGGGCGACATCGGCTCGGCCAGGGTCGATACGCCCCAGGGGCCGGTATGGACCGACTACCGTGGGCAGGCGGTGATCGCCGGCATGCCGGCCTATGCCAGTAGCCGTGTCGAAGTGCAGACCCGGTCGTTACCCAAGCGCGTTGACCTGAAGAACGGTACCCGGGTGCTCAAGGTGGGCAGGGGGGCCGTCAGCACGGTGAATTTCGAAGTGTTGAAGGTGCGTCGGCTGTTGGTCCAGGTCAAGGATGTCCAGGGTCGCCCATTGCCTCAGGGCGCTTCGGTGTTTGGCGACGACAAACGCTTTCTGACCAGCGTGGTAGGGGACGGCATGATTTTCCTCAGCGACGTCAGTGAGCCACAGAAACTGCGGGTGTCGCTGCCGGACTCCTCAGCTTGTCTGCTGCACCTCGATGCCGGGGTTGAGCCTGACAATGACAAACTCTACGCAACCACATCGGCGGTGTGCCATGCCCTTTAAGCGTGCTTCGTTTGGATTTTTGCTCTGGTTGGGTATGACCGCTCAGGGAGCCAGGGCCGATAACTGTCAGCTGTCGATTACCCAGCCGCGAGTGGATTACGGTGTGATTCGCCGGGAGCCTTTCGATGAGCGTTCGCGGGTGACGCTGGGTACTCGCACACTGCACTTGAATATCCAGTGTGACGAGCCTTCGCCGATGATGGTGCGTTTCAACGGTGTGGCGAGTGACGGGCAGGGCTTCCGGTTCGGGCGCGAGGGGCGTTTCCGTCTGCGCCTCAAGCAGGCCAGGGTTGATGGGCTGGCTGTCCAGTGGCGCGAGCGAGGCTTGCCCGGTGAATCTGCCATTGGGCAACTGCTGCCGGGCCATACCTTGGTGGCCCAGAGCATGGGCCGACGACTGACGGCCCAGGTCGATATCGATACCGACCTGCCCTCACACGCCCTGCAGGTGCGCAGCCAGACGTTACTGGAGGGCCAGGGCAGTTTCGAACTGGTTACTCCGGCTGTTCCACCGAGCCGATGAAGTTGGCGAATTCAGGCGTCCGCGGGTTGGCGAACAGCACCTTGGGGTCGCCGACCTCGTGCACCTTGCCCTGGTGCATGAACACCAGTTTGTCCCCCACTTCCCGTGCAAAGCGCATTTCGTGGGTCACCATGATCAGGGTCATGCCGTCCTTGGCCAGTTGGCGCACCACGCTGAGCACTTCGTTGACCAGCTCCGGGTCCAGGGCCGAGGTGATCTCGTCGCACAGCAGTACCTTGGGCGACATGGCCAGCGCGCGGGCGATCGCCACCCGTTGCTGCTGGCCGCCGGACAGGCGATCGGGGAAGGCGTCGAACTTTTCCCCCAGTCCGACCCGCTCCAGCATCTGCCTGGCCAGTTGGGCAGCCTTGGCCTTGGGGACTTTCTGCACGACTTGTGGCGCGAGCATCACGTTTTCGCCCACCGTCAGGTGCGGGAACAGGTTGAACTGCTGGAACACCATGCCGACTTTCTGCCGCAGGCTGCGCAGATCGGCGCGGGCGGCGTCGAGGTATTCACCGTCGACTTCGATCACGCCATCGTTGATCGATTCCAGGCCATTGAGGGTACGCAGCAAGGTGGACTTGCCCGAGCCGCTACGGCCGATGATCGCCACCACCTGGCCTTCATCCACCGTCAGGTCGATGCCCTTGAGTACGTGGTGATCGCCGTAATACTTATGCAGGGCGGAAATTCTAAGCAGAGGCATGCAGTCTCCTTTCCAGGTAGCGCGCACTGAGGGACAAGGGGTAACAGAGCAAAAAGTAACCAAGGGCCACCAGGCCGTAGACCATGAAGGGCTCGAAGGTGGCGTTGGCGAGCATGCCGCCGGTCTTGGTCAGTTCGGTAAAGCCGATGATCGAGGTGACCGCCGTGCCTTTGACCACTTGCACCGAGAAGCCGACGGTGGGTGCCACGGCGATGCGCAGGGCCTGGGGCAAAATCACGTAGCGCAGTTGCTCAAGCGGGTTGAGCGCCAGGCTGGCCGAGGCCTCCCATTGCCCGTGAGCGATGGCTTCTACGCAGCCGCGCCAGATTTCGGCGAGGTAGGCGCTGGTGAACAGGGTCAGGGCGATTGCGGCGGCCAGCCACGGCGAAATATCCACGCCGAGCAGGGCGATACCGAAAAACACCAGGAACAGTTGCATCAATAACGGTGTGCCCTGGAACAGTTCGATATAGGTGCGGGCGATGTTGCGCGGGAACGTCTTGCGGCTGATGCGCATCGTCATCACCAGCAAACCGATCACACCGCCCCCCACAAAGGCGACCACTGACAGCAGCAGGGTCCATTGCAGCCCGGTTGCCAGGTTGCGCACGATGTCCCAGAACGAAAAATCACTCATCGGCCATTCCTCATCACAAAACGCTGGCCGACCCAGTTGAGCAACTGGCGAATCATCAACGCCATGCACAGGTACACCAGGGTGGTCAGGGCGTAGGTTTCGAACGCGCGGAAGTTGCGCGACTGAATGAAGTTGGCGGCAAAGCTCAGTTCTTCCGTCGCGATCTGCGAACACACCGCCGAACCGAGCATCACGATGATGATCTGACTGCTCAGGGCGGGCCATACCTTGCCCAGCGCGGGCAGCAACACCACATGGCGAAACGCCTCGAAGCGCGTCATCGCCAGTGCGGCTGCCGCCTCCAATTGCCCTTGAGGAATGGCCTGGATCCCGGCGCGAATGATTTCTGTGGAGTAGGCGCCCAGGTTGATCACCATTGCCAGCACGGCGGCTTGCCATTCGGTGATCTTCAGCCCCAGGGACGGCAGGCCGAAGAAGATGAAGAACAACTGCACCAGAAATGGGGTGTTGCGGATCAACTCGACATAGACACCGAAGCACCAGGCGAACGGCTGGATCTTCCAGGCCCGCACCACGGCACCGACGGTGCCCAGCGCTACGCCGAGGATCGCGCCGATGGCCGTGAGCTCGAGAGTGAACAGCGCGCCACGCAGCAGCAGGTCGGTATTGGCCAGCACCGGCACAAAGTCAAATTGATACGCCATAGGTCAGCTCCGTCGCTCAAAGGCCAGCGGGCAGCGGCTCTTTAAGCCATTGCATTGCGTTCTTTTCCAGGCTGCCATCGGCCTTGGCCGCGACCAGGATCTGATTGACCTTCTCCAGCAGCGCCGGCTCGTTCTTGTTCACCCCTACGTACACCGGCGAATCCTTGAGCTTCACTTTCAACGCCGGAACGCGTTTGGGGTTGCGCTCGCTGATCGCTACCATCACCACGTTGCCGCTGGCGATCAGGTCGACCTGGCCGGCCAGGTAGGCGGCGATGGTGGAATTGTTGTCTTCGAAACGTTTGATGGTGGCTTCCTTGGGTGCCACGGCGGTCAGCTCGATGTCTTCGATGGCGCCACGGGTCACGCTGATGGTCTTGCCCTTGAGGTCGTCGGTCGAACTGATGGCGGCTTCAGGCGGACCGAAGACTGCCAGGTAGAACGGGGCGTAGGCCCGGGAAAAGTCGATGACTTTTTCCCGCTCGGCGTTCTTGCCCAGGCTGGAAATCACCAGGTCGACCTTGCCGGTGGTGAGGAACGGAATGCGGTTGGTGCTGTTGACCGGGGTCAGTTCCAGCTTGACCTTGAGCTGATCGGCCAGCAGCTTGGCGGTGTCGATGTCCAGGCCGCGGGGCTTCATGTCCGGGCCCACCGAGCCGAACGGCGGGAAGTCCTGGGGCACGGCGACCTTGAGGGTGCCGCGGGCGATGATATCGTCCAGACCATTGGCCTGGGCGGCAGGTGCCTGGCTCAGCATCAGGCTGGCGAATAGAGCGGATAGCAGGGCGCTGCAACGTTTGGTCATGGCGACTCTCCGAGAAAGGCGAAGGAAGGTTCTGGACTGGGCTTGTGCGGTGGGTGATTGCACAGCCCATGCCAGCGTGCTCCGGATCGTCTGTGAGGCAGGTGTTTATTGAGTTTTGGTGGTCTTACTGGTCTGAACAGTGATGAAGCTTCGCGCACCTTTTTCGAGCGCTGGCAAAATCCCGCGAGCCCCTTTGGGGCGTGGCTTGCCGCCAGCTTCGAATAGCTTTACAACTAGCCGCTCAGTTGACTGGAACCTTGAGTTTTTTATGAATTCCATCGCCCAAGCCGTACCGGAAGCGGCCTTGCAGGCCATCCGCAAACTGATCAAGGAACACGGTTTTGGCCCAGGTGATGCGCTGCCGTCCCAGCGTGACCTGGCGGCGCAGCTCGGGGTAAGCCGTGCGTCATTGCGCGAGGCGCTGTCGTCTCTCAGTGCGCTTGGGGTGGTCAGTGTGCAGCCGGGCAAGGGGGTTTTCGTGCAGGCGGTGGAGGACGCACCGGGCTTTGCCTGGCCATTCGCGGCGCAGGCTACGCCTCTGGATATTTTCCAACTGCGCTACGCCCTGGAGGGGTTTGCCGCCGGGTTGGCGGCGATGACGCTGACGCTCGATGAGCTGGACGGCCTGGAAGAGAATGTGGCGGCTATGCGTACGGTGCTCAAGGCGGGTGATTTCGAGGCTGCGGCCCGGCTGGACTTCGAATTCCACCAGCGCATCCTGCTGGCCAGCGGCAACCAGGCGATGGTGAACATCCTCAGCGCCAGTGCCGAGGTGTTTCTGGAGAGCCAGAAACTACCGTTCATCCGACCGGAGCGGGCCATGGAAACGTGGCAGGAGCACCGCAAGATCCTTCGCGCGCTGGCCCGTCGTGCCAGCCCGGCAGCGCAGAAAAGCATGCAGGAGCATGTACGCAATGCGGCCCTGCGCACCGGAATTGCCTTTGTGACACCCGTCATGCCGTGAGTTGGGCTATACCCAAACTCATGCAGCGCCATAGCAAGACTCAATCAGCGGCGGCTTCCTGAATGGGGGAAGGGCGGCTATGATGGGCCACGTTTTTTTTGCTTACAATCCGGAGACATCCATGAGCGATCTTATCAAGCACGTCACCGACGCGTCCTTCGAGGCAGATGTAATCAAGGCGGCTGGTCCAGTGCTGGTTGACTACTGGGCTGAATGGTGCGGCCCTTGCAAAATGATCGCTCCAGTCCTGGACGACATTGCGAGCACTTACGAAGGCAAGCTGACCATTGCCAAGCTGAACATCGACGAGAACGCAGAAACCCCGGCCAAGCACGGCGTACGCGGTATTCCGACCCTGATGCTGTTCAAGGACGGCAACGTCGAAGCCACCAAAGTGGGCGCGCTGTCGAAATCCCAGTTGCAAGCTTTCCTCGACGCGCACATCTAAGCGTCGTCAAAAAAGCCCCGCAAATTGCGGGGCTTTTTCGTGAAACAGGGCTAGACGCTCCGAAACTCAGGTGGTACATTCGGCCCCGCACTGGTTTCTCCACTGCCCCCTGCAAGCCGTCGCCGACGCTCTCCTTTTCGATTAGTACGCGATCCTGTCGCCTTCTCCGCGGCGCGGCCTCATTAAGCCAAAAGCTTAATTTCCCCCCTCCATAAATGATTACGTCATTCCTATATGAATCTGACTGAACTCAAGCAAAAGCCGATTACCGACCTGCTTCAACTGGCCGAAGAAATGGGCATAGAAAATATGGCCCGTTCGCGCAAGCAGGACGTGATTTTCTCCCTGCTGAAAAAGCACGCGAAAAGCGGCGAGGAAATCTCCGGTGATGGCGTGCTGGAGATTCTCCAGGACGGCTTCGGCTTCCTCCGCTCTGCAGACGCCTCCTATCTCGCCGGCCCGGACGATATCTACGTCTCGCCGAGCCAGATCCGCCGTTTCAACTTGCGCACCGGTGACACCATCGTTGGCAAGATCCGCCCGCCGAAGGAAGGCGAGCGTTATTTCGCCCTGCTCAAGGTCGACACGATCAACTTCGATCGCCCGGAGAACGCGAAAAACAAGATTCTCTTCGAGAACCTGACCCCGCTGTTCCCGAACGTGCGCATGAAGATGGAAGCCGGCAACGGTTCCACCGAAGACTTGACCGGTCGTGTGATTGACCTGTGCGCCCCGATCGGCAAAGGCCAGCGTGGCCTGATCGTCGCTCCGCCGAAGGCCGGTAAAACGATCATGCTGCAGAACATCGCGGCGAACATCGCGCGCAACAACCCGGAAGTTCACCTGATCGTGCTGCTGATCGATGAGCGTCCGGAAGAAGTGACCGAAATGCAGCGCACCGTGCGCGGCGAAGTGGTCGCCTCGACGTTCGACGAGCCGCCAACCCGTCACGTACAGGTTGCCGAAATGGTGATCGAGAAGGCCAAGCGCCTGGTCGAGCACAAGAAAGACGTGGTGATCCTGCTCGACTCCATCACCCGTCTGGCCCGTGCCTACAACACCGTGATCCCGAGCTCCGGCAAGGTACTCACCGGTGGTGTCGATGCCCACGCCCTGGAGAAACCGAAGCGTTTCTTCGGTGCTGCGCGGAACATCGAAGAAGGTGGCTCGCTGACCATCATCGCCACCGCACTGGTTGAAACCGGTTCGAAGATGGACGAAGTGATCTACGAAGAGTTCAAGGGTACCGGCAACATGGAACTGCCCCTGGACCGTCGCATCGCGGAAAAACGTGTGTTCCCGGCCATCAACATCAACCGTTCCGGCACCCGCCGTGAAGAGTTGCTGACTGCCGACGACGAACTGCAGCGCATGTGGATCCTGCGCAAGCTGCTGCACCCGATGGATGAAGTAGCGGCCATCGAGTTCCTGGTCGACAAGCTGAAAACCACCAAGACCAACGACGAGTTCTTCCTGTCGATGAAACGTAAGTAACACCACGTTTTCGGTCCAAAAAGTGGCGTCCCGCGGGGCGCCATTTTTTTTGCGTCAAAAAAGGGAGGTTTGAGCAGCATAAGTGTCAGTTAAGAAACAAAAAAGGTGAGCGAAGCTGCGCTCATCCCGTTTCGTATCAGACTGGCATAGGTTTTATGAGTGTTCTTGCTTACCGACGGGACATCGATGGCCTGCGCGCTGTCGCCGTACTCGCTGTGGTGCTGTTCCATTTTGGAGTGCCGGGCGTTACCGGCGGCTTTGTCGGCGTTGATGTGTTCTTCGTGATTTCGGGGTTCCTGATCACTTCGATCATCTGGCGTGAGCGCCAGGCAGGGCGCTTCAGTTTCGTCGAGTTTTGGGCCCGTCGTGCCCGGCGCATCCTGCCGGCACTATTTGTCATGATGGCAGCCGTGTTGGTGGTAGGCTGGTTTCTGCTCGCGCCCAAGGACTACGAAGAGCTGGGACGGTCCGTGCACTATCAGGTGATCTTTACCTCCAACCTGCTGTTTGCCCGCCAGCATGGTTATTTCGATGTGTCCTCCGATATCAAGCCCCTGCTGCACACCTGGTCACTGGCGGTGGAGGAGCAGTTCTACATCCTTTTCCCGCTGCTGCTGACGTTGCTTTCGAGCCGCCTGAAACATTGGCGCCTGGTGCTGTTCGGGGTATTGCTGGTGTCGTTTGGCATGAGTCTCTGGGCAGTGGTCCATCAACCGCAGAAGGCGTTTTTCCTGTTGCACCTGCGGGCCTGGGAGTTGCTCGCCGGCGCGATGCTGGCGGTGATGCCCCTGCGTGACTGGCGCGCATCGCCCGCATTGGCCCAGGCGGTCAGCCTGGTGTCGATGGCGCTGATCCTGATCGCCGTGTTCGGCTTCGATTCCACGACGCCATTCCCCGGGGCTGCCGCCTTGTTGCCGGTACTGGGGGTGGTTGGGCTGATCTGGGCCAATGGGCAGCAACTCACGTGGGTGGGGCGCCTGCTCGGTTCACGCCTGATGGTGGGGGTGGGACTGGTTTCCTACTCCTGGTACCTGTGGCATTGGCCTGTGTTCGTATATGCCAGCTATGCCGCTATCGATGGCCTGAGCGCCCCGGAGTTGGCCGGGTTGATGCTGCTGAGCCTGGTGCTGGGCTATCTGTCCTGGCGGTTCGTGGAAACACCGTTTCGGGAAAAACGCTTGCTGGCCGGGCGCAAGGCGATTCTGGCAGCCGCTGGTGCCGGCATCTTGTGCCTGGGCCTTACAGGCGTGGCGTTGCGCGAGGCTGATGGTGTGCCGTCGCGCTTGTCCGAGCAGGCGCTGGTTTATGCCCAGGCGAAAAAGTGGAGCCCGGCATTGATGGCCTGCATGGCGGACAAAAACACCCCCGATGACCGACTGTTCTGTCACTTCGGCCCTAAAAACAGCGCCGTGTCCGCGCTGGTGTGGGGTGACAGCCACGCCACTGCGTTGATCCCGGCGCTGGAAGAGGCGGCAAAGCGGCACGATATCAGCCTTGTGGAAGCCAGCTTTGCCGGTTGTGTGCCCTTGGATGGCCTGGAAAATATTGCCCGCTGTGCCCACTTCAACCGTCGGGTCGAGAAGGCGATGACCGAACAGTCGTTCAGCGATGTGGTGCTCGCCGCACGGTGGAGCCTGTATCTGTATGGGCAAATGTCGGGTGACAAAGAGCATGCGCTGAAGGACCCCGGAACCGGCAAGTACGTGCGGGCTGTGGCCGAACGGCGCTTCGCCCAGGGTTTGCGCGAGCGGATCGCGGGGTTGCGTGCGGCTGGGCATCGGGTCTGGTTGGTCAAGGAAGTGCCGTTGCAGGAAATCATCGTGCCTTACCGCCTCAGCCGCTTGGCAATGATGAATCGGTCCGTGAAGGATGAAGGGCTCCCGGTGGCGGAGCACCTCAAGCGCCAGGCGTTTATCACCCGGTTGTTTGACGAACTGGCGGCCGCCGACAGTGGCGTATCGGTGTTGGACCCGGCGCCTCTGCTGTGCGCCGAGGACGGGCTGTGCCGGGTCGAGCTCAATGGCCGTGCGCTGTACACCGACGATAACCACCTCTCGGATGTGGGCGCGCGACACATCGAGGCGTTTCTGGAACCGCTGTTCAGTTCGCTGCAATCACGGGGGGCGACGGCCAATTAAGCTGCCAGCCGTCCTCAGAGCAGGTAGGATGTACGCCTATTTTACGGGTGGCATGGTTAATGAAATTCAAGGATCTTCGGGATTTCGTGCAGCAACTTGAGCAGCGCGGAGAGTTGAAACGTATCCAGATGCCGATTTCTCCGGTGCTGGAAATGACTGAGATTTGCGACCGTACCCTGCGCAACAAGGGCCCGGCGCTGCTGTTCGAGAACCCGACCGGCTTTGATATCCCGGTGCTCGGCAACCTGTTCGGCACGCCTGAGCGCGTGGCGTTCGGCATGGGCGCCGAGTCGGTCGGCGAACTGCGCGAAATCGGCAAGCTGCTGGCGTTCCTCAAGGAGCCCGAGCCGCCCAAGGGTCTGAAGGATGCCTGGTCGAAACTGCCGATCTTCCGCAAGATCATTGCCATGGCGCCCAAGGTGGTCAAGGACGCGGTGTGCCAGGAAGTGGTCATCGAAGGCGATGACGTCGACCTGGCCATGTTGCCGGTGCAGACCTGCTGGCCCGGCGATGTCGGTCCGCTGATCACCTGGGGCCTGACGGTCACCAAAGGCCCGAACAAGGACCGCCAGAACCTTGGCATCTACCGTCAGCAAGTGATCGGCCGCAACAAGGTGATCATGCGCTGGTTGAGCCACCGTGGTGGTGCGCTGGACTTCCGTGAGTGGTGCGAAAAACACCCGGGCAAGCCGTTTCCGGTATCCGTGGCCCTGGGCGCTGACCCGGCCACCATCCTCGGCGCCGTCACGCCGGTGCCGGATAGCTTGTCCGAATACGCCTTCGCCGGCTTGTTGCGTGGTAATCGCACCGAGCTGGTGAAGTGCCGTGGCAATGACCTGCAAGTGCCGGCCACCGCCGAAATCATCCTTGAAGGCGTGATTCATCCCGGCGAGATGGCTGATGAGGGCCCGTACGGCGACCACACCGGCTATTACAACGAAGTCGACAGCTTCCCGGTGTTCACCGTCGAGCGCATCACCCACCGGATCAAACCGATCTATCACAGCACCTACACGGGGCGTCCGCCGGATGAGCCGGCGATTCTCGGCGTGGCGCTCAACGAAGTGTTCGTGCCGATCCTGCAAAAGCAGTTCCCGGAAATCACCGACTTCTACCTGCCGCCGGAAGGCTGTTCGTACCGCATGGCCGTCGTGACCATGAAGAAGTCGTACCCGGGCCATGCCAAGCGGGTAATGCTGGGTGTGTGGTCGTTTTTGCGACAGTTCATGTACACCAAGTTCGTTATCGTCACCGACGACGACATCAACGCCCGCGACTGGAACGACGTGATCTGGGCCATCACCACGCGCATGGACCCCAAGCGCGACACGGTGATGATCGACAACACGCCGATCGACTACCTCGACTTCGCCTCGCCGGTGTCGGGCCTGGGCTCGAAGATGGGCCTGGACGCCACCCACAAATGGCCGGGTGAAACCACCCGCGAATGGGGTCGGGTGATCGTCAAGGATGAAGCCGTCACGGCCCGTGTCGATGCGATCTGGAAAGAATTGGGAATAGATTGATGCGTGTGACCCTGCAACCTTCCGGCGCCATTCTGGAGCTGGTTCCTGGTGAGCGAATCCTCGAAGGTGCGCGCCGCCTTGGCTACGAGTGCCCCCAGGCCTGTCGCAACGGTGTGTGCCATGTGTGTGCGGCGCTGCTGGTGGAAGGCCGGGTGCAACAGGCGGGCGAAGTGCGCGATCACGGCGAGTTCTACACATGCATCGCGGAGCCGCTGGAAGATTGCATTGTGTTGTGGGATGGCGTGCTGGCGCCGGGAGAGTTGCCATTGCGCAAGTTGTCGTGCCAATTGAGTGAGTGCGTGGAAGTGGGTGGCGATGTGTGGCGCGTGCGCCTGCGGGCCCCTGCCGGCAAGGCCGTTCGTTACCACGCTGGGCAATACCTGATGATCGAACGGGATAATGGCGAAAAGTCGGCGTTTTCCCTGGCCTCGGCGCCACACGCCGGGCGCGAGTTGGAACTGCATGTGCTGGCCCGCGAGGACAGCGCCCGCAACCTGCTCGAGCAATTGCAGCGCAACCAGATGGCCCGCGTGGAACTGCCCTTCGGCGACACTCACCTGGCCGAACTGCCGGACGGGCCGCTGGTGCTGATCGCTGCCGGCACCGGCATGGCGCAGATGCACAGCCTGATCGAACATTGCCGTGCGTCCGGCTTCAAGCACCCGGTGCACCTGTACTGGGGCGTGCGCCGGCCAGAAGACTTCTACGAGATCGAGCATTGGGATCAGTGGCGTCAACTGCCCAACCTGTTCCTGCATAAGGTCGTGAGCGACGTGTGCGGTTGGGAAGGCCGCTGCGGCTTGCTGCATGAGGCTGTGTGTGAAGACATTGCCGACCTGAAAGCCGTGCACGTCTACGCCAGCGGTTCACCAGCGATGATCTACGGTACCCTCGATGCATTGGTCGAGGCCGGCATGGACGCGCATCAGATGCGCGCCGATGTATTCGCCTACGCGCCGCGGCCCTGAGGCCGATCACGCAAATCACTGCGATACACTGATCCACCTGTGGGAGCTGGCAAGCCAACTCCCACAAGGATTTGTGGGTGCTTTTAGAAACGCACGCCGGCCGTCACCATCGCCGCGTTGAACCCCAGCAACACCAACTCCGCCGCCACTGGCCCATAGTGGGTGCCCACGGACGGAATGATCACCGGTGCCACGCCATACCGATTCAGCGGGATCTTGTCGCGGTACTCGCCGCGATACCCCTGGATCACCCCACCTGTCAGCTTCAAATACACCGGATAGTCGGTCATGTCGTAGCGCTTGCCCGCGTAGACGTAGTACGACCGCTGGCTGAACGAATTGCGGAACGTCGCTCCGCCTATCACCAATCCTGATGCCTGGTTGCGTTCCAGGCCGATCAGGCCCTGATGGTTGTTGTGATCCGGGTCTGGGGAAAAGTGTCGGGTGTAGACGCTGGTCTGGGCGTACCAGAAGCCTTTGTCGTCTTCGGTGGTGGGTACTTCAGCGGCCAGTGCAGTCGTCGCCTGGGCGAGAAGCAGCAGGCCGGGCAGTCGGAATTTCTTCATGGGTGCGACCTCGATAGTCGATTGGATGGCGGCTAGGTGGGTCGTGGTGTGCGCACTATTTTGACGGCTCGACGCGAGCCCAGGCTGAACCGGGCCTGAAAGTACAGGGATTGACGGGCGCAATCCTGACGGGCGGAGCGCCGTGCTTATACTTTTGCTTATTCTTTTAAGGTATTTAATTTATTTAGTAGATATCTTTAGGCTATATCGCAACGGACTACCGAATTTCTTTCAATCACCAATAACTGACCGCCACCGCCCGCCAGCCGGATCGATCGCAGGAACTCAGAGCATCGACGTTCTGATTTTTGATTCACAGGGGAGCGGTATGGGGAGCTACAAGAAACACGCGTTGTACACGGCGATTTTGTCGGCGAATTTGCTGACCGCTGTGGGATTCAATCCCGTCTCGGCCGAAGAAACGGCCAGTGCTGATACGCCCAAACTCGACACCGTGATTGTCACCGGTACCCGCGCCCAAGAGCGCACGGCCAGTGCTTCGCTGTCGCCTATCGATGTGATTTCCGGCGATACCTTGCGCAGCACCGGTTCCGATGAGTTGGGGGCGGTGCTGGCGCGTCTGATTCCGTCGATCAACTTCCCGCGCCCAAGCCTGGTGGACGGTGCCGAGCTGGTGCGTCCTGCGCAATTGCGTGGCCTGTCGCCCGACCAAGTGCTGGTGCTGGTCAACGGCAAGCGTCGCCACACCAGTGCGTTCGTCAACCTGGGCGGTGCCGTGGGCCGTGGCTCGGCGCCGGCGGACTTGAACGCCATCCCGGTGTCGGCAGTGGACCACATCGAAGTACTGCGTGACGGCGCTTCCGCCCGCTACGGCTCGGATGCGATTGCCGGGGTGATCAACGTGATCCTCAAGCACGCCGACCATGGTGGCTCCATTACCAGCAAGTTCGGCGAGTACAAAAAAGGCGACGGCATTCAGCGCAATCTGGCGGGCAATACGGGCCTTGCGCTGGGGGATAACGGTTTCATCAACCTGTCGGGCGAAGGCGCCGACAACGATTACACCAACCGTGCCGGCAGGGATTTTCGTCCGGCCAGCGTGGGTTCGACCACCTACGGTCAGCAGGTTTTCCGTCAGGGTGAGCCGGCGACCCATCAGGGCAAGCTGTTCTTCAACGGGGAATACACCTTCAACGACGCGGCCGAGCTGTACAGCTTTGGGGGTTACAGCAAGACGCGCGGCGAGACAGCGGCGTTTTACCGGGCGAGCAATGCGTCCAACAATATTCCGGCACTCAACCCCAATGGTTACTTGCCGCTGATTCGCGGCGATGTGGAAGACACCTCGCTGGCGGTCGGTTTGCGTGGGCTGCTGGCGTACGACTGGCACTACGATGTGTCGGTCAACTACGGCAAGAACCAGTACCAGATCGGTACCGAAACCATCAACACCTCGCTGGGCCTGGCCACGCCGCGCAAGTTCGACAACGGCACCCTGGTCAACGACCAGAAGCAACTCAGCCTGGACCTGTCCCGCGAGTTCAGCCTGGGCTGGCTGCCGTACCCGGTGTCGGTGGCTTTTGGTGGCGAATACCTGGACCAGGGCTACCAGATCAAATCCGGCGATCCGGCGTCCTACTTCCAGACCGGCAGTTCGGGCCTGGGTGGTTTCCGCGATGCCGACGCAGGCACCAGCTCGCGCCACAGCTGGGCGCAGTACCTGGACCTGGAAACCAACTTCACCGAAAAACTCAGCGCCTCGGCGGCGGTGCGCCATGAGGACTACAGCGACTTCGGCTCCAACGTCAGCGGCTCGCTGTCGGCCCGTTATGACTTCACCCCGCAGGTGGCATTACGCGGCAGTATCTCCAACGGTTTCCGCGCACCGTCCCTGGCCCAGCAGAACTTTGCCTACACCTCGTCGCAGTTGATCGGCAACACTATCCAGGAGGCGGGCACCTTTCCGGCGAACAGCCAGGTCGCACGCCTGCTGGGCGCCGAAGACCTGAAAGCCGAGAAGTCGCGCAACTACAGCCTCGGGCTTGTACTGGAACCCACCGACAACCTGACGCTGACCGCCGATGTGTACCGCATCGACATCCGCGACCGCATCAGCCTGTCCTCCAACCTGACGCTCAACCCGGCAGCCATTGCCTATTTGCAGGCCAACGGCGTCGGCAACATCAACTACACCACGGCCCGTTACTTCACCAATGCGACCGACACCAGTACCGACGGCGTCGACCTGGTGGCCAACTATCGCTATCAGTTCGATAACGGTATCCGCTGGAACAGCACCGTGGGCTACAACTACAACCACACCAAAGTCACCGACGTGAAAGCCAACCCGGCGATCCTCGACAGCCTTGGGGTGAACCTGTTGCGGGTGGACCGTCGCGAGCGCATTGGTTTGTTGGGCGATACCACGCCCCAACACAAGCTGAGCCTGGGCAACGACTTCACGTTCGGTAACTGGGCGTTGCACAGCAACCTGGTACGTTACGGTGAATTCACCAGCTACCAGGCCGACAAGGTCAACGACCAGACCTTCAAGGCGGCCTGGGTACTGGACCTTTCGGCGGACTACAAGTTGAAGAACTGGACCTTCACCCTGGGCGGCGACAATGTCACCGATAAATACCCTGAAAAGGTCAATGCGTTCGCCAGCAGCGGCGGCAACCTCGCCTATAGCACTTTTTCGCCGTACGGTTACAGCGGCGCGTTCTATTACGGTAAAGTTGCCTATAACTGGTAATACGAAGGAGACCTAAGCGATTCGCCATGGCCGTCATTGAATCCGATCTTTTGCAATTGGCTTACCCCCCGCGGCTCGATCTGGGGCCGCAACTCACTCACGAACAGTTGATGAGCTCGATGCAGGCCACCATGGCCCGGCACAAGGGTGGGCCGGTCTGGTTATTCGCTTATGGTTCGCTGATCTGGCGCCCGGAATGCTCGTCGACCGAGCGCGTTCGGGCACGGGTCCACGGTTATCACCGGGGCCTCTACCTGTGGTCGCATGAGCATCGGGGTACGCCGGAACTGCCCGGGTTGGTGTTCGGCCTGGATCGCGGCGGTTCGTGCAGCGGGTTTGCCTACCGCTTGCCGGAAGATCAGTTGGAAGCGTCGCTTTACGCGTTGTGGTGCCGCGAAATGCCTTATCCCTCCTATCGCCCCCACTGGCTCAGCTGCCGCCTGGAAGATGGCAGTCAGGTGCAGGCACTGGGGTTCGTCCTGGAGCGGCATTTGCCCAGTTACGCCGGCAACCTGCCCGACATCGTGCTCAATCACGTGTTGGAAAGCGCTTGCGGGCGTTACGGTACCACCCGCGATTATGTCGAGCAGACGGTTCACGCCCTGCGCAGCCACGCCATGCCAGACAAAAATCTGGAGGCGCGGCTCAAGCGGTGTGCCAAGGATTGCTCAGGCGGCGCTTAACGCGCTGCGCTGATGCTGTTGGTGTGTCGCAGCGTTGGCAGCAGGAATGCGATGGCCAACAGGCACGCGCCGACCAGCAGGACAAAGCCCCCATCCCAGCCAAAGTGGTCAACGGTGTAGCCCATGGCCGCACTGGCGGCTACCGAGCCCCCCAGGTAACCGAACAAGCCTGTGAAACCAGCGGCGGTGCCGGCGGCTTTCTTCGGTGCCAGTTCCAGCGCCTGCAGGCCGATCAGCATCACCGGACCGTAGATCAGGAAGCCGATGGAGAACAGCGCAATCATGTCGATCATCGGGTTGCCGGGCGGGTTGAGCCAGTAGACCAGCGTCGCCACGGTCACCAGCGCCATGAACACCACACCGGTCAGGCCACGGTTGCCACGGAAGATCTTGTCCGACATCCAGCCGCACAGCAGCGTGCCCGGAATGCCCGCCCACTCGTAGAAGAAGTAGGCCCACGAGGTTTTATCCACGTTGAAGTGCTTGGCTTCCTTCAGGTAAGTCGGTGCCCAGTCCAGCACGCCGTAACGCAGCAGGTAGACGAACACGTTGGCGAAGGCGATGTACCACAGCATTTTGTTGCGCAGCACGTATTTGACGAAGATTTCCTTGGCGCTGAATTCTTCTTCGTGGCTGGCGTCGTAGCCTTCCGGGTAATCGTTCTTGTACTCCTCGATCGGTGGCAAACCTACCGATTGCGGGGTGTCGCGCATGGTGATGAAAGCAAACGCCGCCACCAGCAATGCCACAGACGCCGGCACATAGAATGCGGCGTGCCAGTCGTTGAACCAGCCCATGCCCAGCAGGAACAGCGGGCCGATCAGGCCGCCGCCGACGTTGTGCGCCACGTTCCATACCGATACCACGCCACCGCGTTCCTTCTGCGACCACCAGTGCACCATGGTGCGCCCGCTTGGCGGCCAGCCCATG
Source organism: Pseudomonas sp. SDO524_S393 (assembly GCF_054071875.1). Lineage (NCBI taxonomy): Bacteria > Pseudomonadati > Pseudomonadota > Gammaproteobacteria > Pseudomonadales > Pseudomonadaceae > Pseudomonas > Pseudomonas sp. SDO524_S393. Next base: position 34,192 of record NZ_JBSVVZ010000056.1, read on the forward strand.
CCCTGGGCCCAGCCGTTGATGAACAGCAAAATGAACATCATGGTCACGCTGGACGTCGCCCAAGGTGCGAAACCGAAAATGAACATGACGCCCGCCGATACCAGCAGCCCGAAGGTCAGGAAGTAGCGCGGGTTGGAGCGGTCGGACACCAGGCCCATCAGAAACTTGGACAAACCGTAGGCAATGGCGATGGCCGACATGGCCAGGCCCAGTTCACCACGGGTGTAACCCTCGTCGATCAGGTAAGGCATGGCCAGGGAAAAGTTCTTGCGCAGCAGGTAGTAGCCGGCATAGCCAAAGAAAATACCGGCGAAGATCTGCCAGCGCAGCCGTCGGTAGGTACTGTCTATCTTTTCTTCAGGCAGGCGAGCCTGATGTGCGGCGGGACGAAAGAAAGCAAACATTCAAGAGCTCCAGATTTCTTGTTTTGACTGCGGATGCGAATGTTACAGTTTCGTTACCGAAAATAGCATCGCCTCTTATCTGCAAACACAGGAAAAATGAGCAATTGCATGTTCTCTTATGAACATGTCGCTAATGGATAAGTGTGGGTCGCGATTGGATTTTGCAGACGCTGGAGCTCAATCGTGGGAGCTGGCTTGCCTGCGATGGCGGTCTTTCAGTTTCATAGGTGAGAACTGGCCCACCGCTATCGCAGGCAAGCCAGCTCCCACATTAATTGCATTTCAAGTCCGTCAGCGGGTTTGGACGACAACTTTTCCGACAGCCTTGCGTTGTCCCAGGTCATTGATCGCTTGGGCGGCGTTTTCGAGCGGGTAAACCTGCGACACCAGGGGCTTTAATTTACCTTCGGCGTACCAACTGAATAGTTGCTGGAAATTCGCCGCATTGTCCTGTGGTTGGCGCTGGGCGAACGAGCCCCAGAACACCCCGACCACCGATGCGCCCTTGAGCAGCGCCAGGTTCACCGGCAATTCCGGGATGCGTCCGCTGGCGAAGCCCACTACCAGCAGGCGGCCGTTCCAGGCGATGCCACGCACAGCCTGGTCAAACAGGTCGCCGCCCACCGGGTCGTAGATCACATCGACGCCATTGCCGTCGGTCAGGCGCTTGATCTCGTCTTTGAGGCTGGCTTCGCTGTAGTTGATCAATTCGTCGGCGCCCGCTGCCTTGGCCGCGGCGAGTTTGTCGGCGCTGCTGGCGGCGGCAATCACTCGGGCGCCCATGGCCTTGCCGATTTCCACGGCTGCCAGGCCCACGCCGCCGGAAGCGCCGAGCACCAGCAGGGTTTCACCCGATTGCAGGTGAGCCCGTTGTTTCAGGGCGTGCATCGAGGTGCCGTAGGTCATGCTGAAGGCTGCGGCGGTGTTGAAGTCCATGCTCGGCGGGATCGGCAGCACGTTATATCCGGGCACCGCGACCTGCTCGGCAAAGCTGCCCCAGCCGGTCAGTGCCATGACTCGGTCGCCGACTTTGAGGTGGCTGACCTTTTCCCCCACTGCACTGACTACGCCTGCCGCTTCGCCGCCAGGCGAGAACGGGAAGGGCGGCTTGAACTGGTATTTGCCTTCGATGATCAGGGTGTCCGGGAAATTGACCCCGGCGGCATGCACGTCCAGCAGGATTTCGTTCTTCTTGATCGCCGGGCTGGCGACGTCTTCCAGCTCCAGGGTTTCGGCGGGGCCGAAGGCTTTGCACAGCACAGCTTTCATCGGACTATTCCTTTTGGCGTAGTGGCCGATAAGTGTAGGAGGGTACGCCTGCGGGTCAACGAGCATGCCCGGGCCTGATAGGCCGCCATAAGCTTGTACTCAGCCTTGCTAGCGTTATGCTAGCGGGCAACCGAATCGAGGAATGAACTGTGAAAGCGTGGATCCCATTGTTGCTGGCCCTGACCCTTCCGATGGCAGCCCAGGCCGAAGAAGCGAAAGAGGGCGAGGCACCGAAGGTCAGCTACATCAGCCTGACGCCGCCGTTCGTGGGCAACTACGGGCTGGACGGTACGGCCAAACTCAAGGTGTACAAGGCCGACATCGCCCTGCGCGTCACCGGGCCCGAAGCGGCGGCACTGGTCAAATCCAACGATGCGTTGATTCGCAACCAGTTGGTGGCGCTGTTCACCCAACAGACCAACGAGACCATGAGCACCGTCGAGGGCAAAGAGAAGCTGCGTCAGGAAGCGCTCAAGCAAACCCAGCAAGTGATGAACGACGAGACCGGTAAGCCGGTGGTGGAAGACCTGCTGTTCAACAACCTGATCATTCAGTAACGCTTCACCGCAAACCGACTACCGCCGCCCATTGTTCGGCGGTCACCGGCATTACCGATAGCCGACTGCCCTTTTGCACCAGCGGCAGCTCGGCCAGGGCCGTTTGCTGCTTCAGGTAGCCGAGGCTCAGGACCTTTGGAAAGGTCTCGACATGGGCCACATTGATGGCGCTCCACGGGTTCTTTTCTGCGCTGGCCTTGGCGTCGAAGTAATGACTTTGCGGTTCCAGTGCCGTCGGGTCCGGATACGCCGCCTCGATGATTTTGCCGATGCCGGCAATGCCCGGCTCCGGGCAGCTTGAGTGATAGAAGAAAAATTCGTCGCCCACTGCCATGGCACGCAGAAAGTTGCGCGCCTGGTAGTTGCGTACTCCGTCCCAGCGGGCTTCCCCGAGGGTTTCCAGACCTGTGATGGAGAGTTCGTCGGGCTCGGATTTCATCAGCCAATAGGCCATTTTCGGGCTCCTGAAATAGGCAGTGGGCAAGTTGTCAGGCAATTTGATGACAAACCGACAGTCGGTTGGCGCCAAGGTTTGCGTGTTGGTTCACGTTACCGCAAAATGCCGGGATTTTAAGCTTGACGCAGCTGCAACGGACTACTTTGGAACGTTGTTGTCATCGTGTACGAGATGCCTGAAGGGGGGCAATCGATGCAACGTAAACCGGATTTGCTATGGATTTTGGTGATTTTGTTTGGTCTGGGCGTCGTGACCACCGGGTATGCGCAGAGCTTGTGGTCGAACAAGACCGATGCGCCTGTTGAGCTGGCTCAGCAGAAGCTGCAACCGTTCAAGCGTTAACCTTCCTCAGGATGTCGCGGGCTCCTGCGACGTCTGTGCTATATACCACTGCTTATCGGTGAGGGTGCCTGCCAACGGCACATCCCAGCTCGCCTGTATCAGCCGTTCGACTTTCTGACATTCATGGGCCAGACCCAACAGCGTCGGCTTGCGCCAGTTCTGGCGGCGTGCCAGGTAAGCCAGGCTGCGGTCGTAAAACCCTCCGCCCATGCCCAGGCGCCCGCCGGTTTCATCGAATCCCACCAACGGCAGCAGCACCAGATCCAGCGCCCACACCTTGCGTTGTCGTTTGAGATTGACCCGGGGCTCGAGAATTCGAAAGCGATTGGGCCGCAGTTTTTCCCCGGGGCGGATCCGCTGAAACACCATCTTGGTTCGCGGCCAGGCGCTCAGCACCGGCAGGTAGGTGAGCTTGCCCCGACGCTGAGCCGCACGCAGCAGCAGGCGCGGGTCGATTTCACCGTCCGTGGGTAGATACAAAGAGATATGTTTGGCTCGGCGAAACAGCGGGTGCTGTGCCAGTTGCCGGAACAGGCCATGGGCGGCCTCGCGCTGCTCGCTCGGCGTGAGGGCGCGGCGGGCCTTGCGCAACATGCGTCGAAGTTGCGGACGGGAAAGCGGCGCAGGTTCGGTCATGGTTTTTCGGCTCATAAAACAATGCCAGTCCTAGGACTGGCATTGAGTTTGGAATTCAGGCTCCCCGACAGAGCCGCTGTCGACTTAGCCCTTGAACCCGAAAGTTCAAGGTGGAAGAAGCAGTAGGCTTTAAGGCTTTCCGTCTAGCGGACATGCACACCAGCCCAACGTGCAACTTCCAGGGTAGTGCGAATCGGCTCAGGGACATCGCCGACTGGCAAACACGCCAGGGAGTGGGGGCGAGTATACCTTAAACCGTCGCGGCAATCAGCCCTTGGGTGCGTCTGAATCGCTGGAAAGCACCAGATCCACGCGCTCGAGCAAGTCACGCACCTGCTCGCGGGTCGAACCGCTGGTCGGCACGTCCGGGCGTTCCTGCTTGTGCAGCAGGTCATGGGTGATGTTAAGCGCGGCCATCACGGCGATGCGGTCGGCGCCGATGACTTTGCCGCTGCTGCGGATTTCACGCATCTTGCCATCCAGGTAGCGGGCAGCGCTCACCAGGTTGTTGCGCTCTTCCTGGGGACAGATGATCGAATATTCTTTGTCGAGGATCTGCACGGTGACGCTATTGCTTGAACTCATGAGTCTTGCTCCAGGGCCTTCAGGCGCGAAATCATCGATTCGACCTTACGCCGGGCGATTTCGTTTTTTTCAATGAGGTGAGCGCGTTCCTCGCGCCAGGTCTTTTCCTGAGCTAGTAGGAGTCCATTTTGACTCTTAAGTTGCTCGACCCGATCAATTAGCAGTTCGAGTCTGGCCATCAGCGCTTGCAGGTCGGTGTCTTCCATTGGGTTCCACTGGATTTGTCTGATGAATGGCAACTGCAGGATAAACGATCTGACGCCCTTGATAGTCTTGGAACGTCTGCCGGTGCTAGGATACAGCGCTCCATTCTAGACATTGCGCCGTCTGGCGCCTAGCTCACCATGCCCATTCAGAACTCCCCGTACGATGCTTTTTCCAAACTGCTGAGCACCAGTGGCCACCCCTGCTCGCCTGCCGAACTGCATGGCGTGTTGTTGGGCCGTAGCTGCACCGGTGTCGGCTTTGACGCCGACAACTGGCTGGCCGACGTTGCCGAACTGCTGGAAACCGAACCGGCCGATAACGTGCGCAATGCGCTGATCGGCCTGCAGGAAATGGTCAAGGGCGAGCTGACCGGTGATGACGTCACCGTGGTGCTGTTGCTGCCTTCCGACGATGCGCCGCTCGCTGAGCGTGCCCTGGCGCTGGGTCAATGGTGCCAGGGTTTTCTCCACGGTTTTGGCGTGAACGCGGCCGGCCTGGAACTGAGCACCGACGCCAAGGAAGTGTTGCAGGATTTGGCAGCGATTTCCCAGGTGCAAGATGCACTGGAAGAGTCCGAAGACGGCGAAAGCGACTACATGGAAGTGATGGAATACCTGCGCGTCGCCCCGCTGCTATTGTTCACCGAGACCCGCAAGTCGGCTGAGCCCGCGGCTCCCAAGCCTTCGCTGCACTGAGTAAGGAAGTCCATCTGCCCATGATTCATATCCCCAGAGCGGAATACACCCGGCGCCGCAAGGCGCTCATGGCGCAGATGGAACCCAACAGCATCGCGATCCTGCCGGCCGCCGCCGTGGCCATCCGCAACCGTGATGTGGAGCATGTGTACCGCCAGGACAGCGACTTCCAGTACCTCAGCGGCTTCCCCGAGCCGGAAGCGGTGATCGTACTGATGCCTGGTCGCCAGCATGGCGAGTACGTGCTGTTCTGCCGCGAGCGCAATGCCGAACGCGAATTGTGGGACGGCCTGCGCGCCGGCACCGAAGGTGCGGTGCGGGACTTCGGCGCCGACGATGCGTTCCCCATTACCGATATCGACGACATCCTGCCCGGCCTGATCGAAGGCCGCGACCGGGTGTATTCGGCCATGGGCAGCAATGCCGAATTCGACCGGCATCTGATGGAGTGGATCAACGTGATCCGTTCCAAGGCCCACCTTGGCGCCCAACCGCCGAACGAATTCGTTGCGCTGGATCATCTGCTCCACGACATGCGCCTGTATAAATCGGCGGCAGAAGTGAAGGTGATGCGCGAAGCTGCGCGAATCTCATGCGCCGCCCATGTGCGTGCGATGCAAGCCAGCCAGGCCGGGCTGTATGAGTTCAGCCTGGAAGCCGAGCTGGATTACGAGTTCCGCAAGGGCGGCGCAAAAATGCCGGCCTATGGCTCCATCGTTGCTGCCGGGCGCAACAGTTGCATCCTGCATTACCAGCAGAATGACGCGCTGCTCAAGGACGGCGACCTGGTGCTGATCGACGCGGGTTGCGAGATCGACTGCTACGCCAGTGACATCACGCGGACCTGGCCGGTCAACGGCAAATTTTCCCCCGAGCAGAAGGCGATCTACGAGATTGTGCTGGCCTCTCAGGAAGCCGCCTTTGCCGAGATTGCCCCCGACAAGCACTGGAACCAGGCCCATGAAGCCACGGTGCGGGTTATCACCGCCGGGTTGGTAAAGCTGGGGCTGCTGCAAGGTGATGTCGACGAGTTGATCGCCGGCGAAGCCTATAAAGCGTTCTACATGCACCGCGCCGGCCATTGGTTGGGCATGGATGTGCACGACGTGGGCGAGTACAAGGTGGGCGGTGAATGGCGTGTGCTGGAGGTGGGCATGGCATTGACTGTGGAGCCGGGGATCTACATTTCACCGGACAACCAGAACGTGGCAAAGAAATGGCGTGGCATTGGCGTACGCATCGAGGACGACGTGGTGGTGACCAAGCAAGGCTGTGAAATCCTGACCGCCGGCGTACCCAAGGCGGTCGCCGACATCGAAGCCCTCATGGCGGCAGCCCGATGAGCCGCGTCAACCTGGCCATTATCGGCGGCGGGCTGGTAGGTGCCAGCCTGGCGCTGGCATTGCAGGCTGGAGCCAGGGCCCGTGGCTGGAATATCGTGCTTATCGAACCGTTCGCGCCGGGAGACCACTATCAGCCGAGCTACGATGCGCGCTCTTCGGCGCTGTCCTACGGCGCTCGGCAGATCTATCAACGCTTGGGCCTGTGGTCGGCCATTTCCCGCCGCGCTGAGCCGATCAAGCAGATTCACGTGTCCGACCGTGGGCGCTTCTCCACCGCGCGTTTGTCCGCGATGGAAGAGGGTGTGCCTGCGCTGGGCTATGTGGTGGAAAACGCCTGGCTGGGCCAATGCCTGTGGCAGGGCCTGGATAAAGATGTAGTGAGTTGGCGCTGCCCGGCGGAAGTCACGCGCATGGAGCCGTTGTCCGATGGCTATCGTCTGACCCTCAACGATGAAACCGTGCTGGAATGCGACCTTGCGGTACTTGCCGATGGCGGCCGTTCCGGCTTGCGCGAGCAACTGGGCATCGGTGTAAAAACCCGCCCCTACAACCAGAGCGCGCTGATCGCCAATATCACCCCAAGCGAAGCCCACAATGGCGAGGCGTTCGAGCGCTTCACCGATGAGGGCCCGATGGCCTTGCTGCCCTTGCCGGACAACCGCTGCGCCTTGGTATGGACCCGCCTGGGCATGGACGCGCAGCGCTTGGCCAGCCTGGATGAGCGCAGCTTCCTGAGTGAATTGCAGGGCGTGTTCGGCTATCGCCTGGGTACGCTCAAGCAAGTCGGCGCCCGTCATCTGTACCCGCTGACCCTGGTGGAGGCCGAAGAGCAAGTACGCTCGCACCTGGTCGTGCTCGGCAATGCCGCCCACAGCTTGCACCCGATTGCCGGACAGGGTTTCAACCTGTCCCTGCGCGATGCCAGTGCCCTGGCTGAAGCCTTGCTGGCCGGTCCGGCGGTGCCCGGTGACTTGGCAACTTTGCAGGCCTACCGCGAGCGTCAGCGCCAGGACCAGGCGCTCACCATCGGCTTCTCCGATCAGGTTACGCGTCTGTTTGGCAGCGCCCAGCCCTTGGTCGCGCTGGGCCGCAACATGGGCCTGCTGGGCCTGGAGTTGCTGCCGCCGGCCAAACGCTGGTTCGCCCGTCAGGCCATGGGGCTGGGTACGCGCCCGGATGCCTGACGCAAACCCTTTTATTTTCCGGCGGCGCAGGCCGCCCGTGAGACAGGCTTAAAAGCATGGACATGCGCGCAGATGTGCTGATTGTCGGGGCCGGAATGGTCGGAAGCGCCCTGGCGCTGGCATTGCAAGGCAGTGGTTTGCAGGTGCTGTTGCTCGACGGCAGCGCGCTGAGCGTCAAACCGTTCCAGCGTGACACGGCGTTCGAGCCGCGCGTGAGCGCTTTGTCGGCGGCCAGCCAGCGCATCCTCGAGCGCCTGGGCGTGTGGGGCGGCATCGTCGAGCGGCGCGCCAGCCCCTACGGTGAAATGCAGGTGTGGGATGGCAGCGGCACCGGGCAGATCCACTTTTCGGCGGCCAGCGTGCATGCCGACGTGCTCGGGCATATCGTCGAAAACCGTGTGGTCCAGGATGCCTTGCTCGACCGCCTGCACGACTGTGATCTGGGCCTTCTGGCCAATGCGCGCCTGGAACAGATGCGTCGCTCCGGTGATGACTGGCTGCTGACCCTGGCCGATGGCCGTACCTTGCGCGCACCGCTGGTGGTGGCGGCTGACGGTGCCAACTCCGCCGTGCGCCGCCTGACCGGCACGCCCACCCGTGAATGGGATTACCTGCATAACGCCATCGTCACCAGCGTGCGCAGCAGCCAGTCGCACCAGCGTACGGCGTGGCAACGTTTCACCGACACCGGCCCGCTGGCCTTTCTGCCGCTGGAGCGAGAGGGGCAGGAAGACTGGTGCTCGATCGTCTGGTCGACTACGCCGGCAGAGTCCGAACGCCTGATGGCGCTGGATGACGAAGGCTTCTGCCGAGCACTGGAGCGCGCTTTTGAAGGTCGATTGGGCACCGTGCTCAGCGCCGACCCACGGGTGTGCGTGCCGTTGCGCCAACGCCATGCCAAGCGCTACGTGGCTGAAGGCCTGGCGCTGATCGGCGACGCAGCCCATGTGATTCACCCGTTGGCGGGGCAGGGCGTTAACCTGGGTTTTCTCGATGCGGCGGTGTTGGCCGAAGTGCTGTTGGCGGCCACTGAGCGCGGCGAGCGCCTGGCGGATGTGAAGGTCTTGAGCCGTTACGAACGCCGGCGCATGCCGCATAACCTGGCGTTGATGGCGGCGATGGAAGGATTCGAGCGGTTGTTCCAGGCCGATCAACTGCCACTGCGCTGGCTGCGCAATGCCGGGCTCAAGATGGTCGACCAGATGCCCGAAGCCAAGGCCGTGTTCGTACGCCAAGCCCTCGGCCTGACCGGCGACCTCCCGGACCTGGCCAAACCTTAAGACGAGCGCCGTCCCCTGTGGGAGTGGGGTTGCCCGCGAAGAGGCCATCAGCCCCACTCTAAATCCCACTCATGCAACATCTGGTAACGCCTCCGCCAAGCGTTACCAAATGTGAGTCCTTATCATTTGCCCTCTTTTGCAAATGAGAGACTGCCCCCCATGCTGGCATCCAAGCGCCTCCTGACTGCCCTGGCACTCACCCTCATCGGCAGCACCGCCGCACAGGCCGCCGATGAAGTGGTGGTCTACTCCTCGCGTATCGACGAATTGATCAAGCCGGTGTTCGACGCCTATACCCAAAAGACCGGCGTCAAGGTGAAGTTCATCACCGACAAGGAAGCGCCGCTGATGCAGCGCATCAAGGCCGAGGGCGAAAACGCCACTGCCGACCTGCTGCTGACCGTGGATGCCGGCAACCTCTGGCAGGCCGAGCAGATGGGCATCCTGCAACCGTTCACTTCCAGCGTGATCGACAAGAACATCCCCCTGCAATATCGCTCCTCGAACCACGCGTGGACCGGCTTGAGCCTGCGCGCGCGGACCATCGCCTACTCCACCGACCGGGTCAAACCGGGCGATCTCACCACGTATGAAGCCCTGGCCGATAAGCAGTGGGAGGGCCGCTTGTGCCTGCGCACCGCGAAAAAGGTCTACAACCAGTCGCTGACCGCGACCCTGATCGAGACCCACGGTGCGGCCAGGACCGAAGAAATCGTCAAGGGGTGGGTCAACAACCTGTCCACCGACGTGTTCTCCGATGACATCGCCGTGCTGGAGGCCATCAATGCGGGGCAATGCGACGTGGGCATCGTCAACACCTACTACTATGGCCGGCTGCACAAGCAGAATCCGGACTTGGCGGTAAAGCTGTTCTGGCCGAACCAGGGCGACCGTGGCGTGCATGTGAACCTGTCGGGCATTGGGCTGACCCGGCACGCACCACACCCGGAAGCGGCCAAGGCATTGGTGGAGTGGATGACTACGCCAGAGGCGCAGAAAATCTTTGCCGACGTGAACCAGGAATTCCCGGCCAACCCGGCGGTGCCGCCGTCAGCGGAAGTAGCGACCTGGGGTAAATTCGTCGCGGATACCTTGCCGGTGGAAGTGGCGGGCAGACGTCAGGCTGAGGCGATTCGGTTGATGGATCGCGCCGGCTGGAACTAAGCTCGCTCTCAACAGTACTCCGGATCAAATGTGGGAGCTGGCTTGCCTGCGATAGCATCACCTCGGTATCACTGATACACCGAGGTGCCTGTAT
>NZ_JBSVVZ010000057.1:0-44074 GCF_054071875.1 Pseudomonas sp. SDO524_S393
TACTTATCGCAGGCAGGCCAGCTCCCACAGGGAAGGCATTTCAACCGGCAACTGCACTCCTCTTTGGGGGCTGGCTTGCCTGCGATAGCGGTCTATCAGGCCAGGGCCGTCTCGGCAGGCGAAACGATGCTGGTCTTGCCCCCGCGGGATTTGCCCGAGCTCAGGTATTCGGCGATCGACTCCTGGGTCACTTCACCCAGGAACACGCGCTCCGCATCCATTACCGGCAACCATGAACGGTTGAATTCGTACATGCGCGACAGCAGGATGCGCAAATGCTCGTCATACGCCGCCGTGGCGTTGAACTCGCGCAGGTACTGGCCGCAGGCACCGGTCTGACGGTGCAGGTCACGGCGTCGTACATAGCCCAGCGCCTTGTTCTCGGCGCAGGTGACCACCACGTAGCGGCGGTCATGTTCGTCCATCAGTTCCAGGGCTTCGGCCACCGGGGTTTCAGGGCTGACCGACGGCGCGTTGTCCGCCGCGTCTTCGGCCTTCACCAGCAGCAGGCGCTTGAGGGTGCTGTCCTGGCCGACAAAGTTGCTGACGAAATCATCCGCCGGATGCGCCAGCAAGGTGTCCGGGTGATCGAGCTGCAAGAGTTTGCCGGCGCGGAAGATGGCAATCTTGTCCCCCAGCTTGATGGCCTCGTCGATGTCGTGGCTGACCATGATCACGGTCTTGTTCAGGGCGCGCTGCATCTCGAAGAACTCGTTCTGGATCATTTCGCGGTTGATCGGGTCGACCGCGCCGAACGGTTCGTCCATCAGCAACAGCGGCGCCTCGGCCGCCAGTGCGCGGATCACGCCGATGCGCTGTTGCTGTCCACCGGACAATTCGCGCGGATAGCGGTGCAGGTACTGCTTGGGCTCCAGCTTGATCATGCTCATCAGCTCGCGGGCGCGGTCGTGGCATTTCTGCTTGTCCCAGCCCAGCAACTTGGGCACGACCACGATGTTTTCCTCGATGGTCATGTTGGGGAACAGGCCGATCTGCTGGATCACGTAGCCGATGTTGCGGCGCAGGGTCACTTCATCGAGGTCGGTGGTGTCTTCGCCGTTGATCAGGATCTTGCCCGAGGTGGGCTTGATCAGGCGGTTGATCATTTTCAACGTGGTGCTCTTGCCGCAACCCGAAGGGCCTAGGAATACGCAGATTTCGCCTTCATTGACGGTCAGGCTCACATCGTTCACGGCGGTAACGGTCTTGCCGTTGCTTTGAAAGGTCTTGGACAGGTTCTGAAGTTCGATCATTTGAGCAATCCTTTTGGAGTCAGCGAGCGTTGCAGCCATTGCAGGAGCAGGTCAGCGAAGATGGCCAGGAGGCTGACCAGCACGGCGCCGACGATCAGCATCGACATGTCGCTGCGGCTGATGGAGGCCAGAATCAATACACCCAGGCCACCGGCGCCGATGGTGGCGGCGATGGTCATCACGCCGATGTTCATCACCACGGCGGTGCGTACACCGGCAAGGATCACCGGCACCGCAATCGGCAGCTCGACCATGCGCAGGCGCTGGCCGAAGGTCATGCCGATGCCGCGTGCGGCTTCGCGAATGCCCGGTTCCACGCCCGTGAGGGCCAGGTAGGTGTTACGCATGATCGGCAGCAGGGAATAGAGGAACACGGCGGTGATCGCCGGCATCGGCCCCAGGCCCTGGCCGAACTTGGAGTAGAACGGCAGCAGCAGGCCGAACAGCGCGATGGACGGCACCGTGAGCAGCACAGTGGCGCTGGCTTGCAGGGGGCCGGCAAGGGCCTCGAAGCGCGTCATCAGGATACCCAGGGGCACGCCGATGAAGATCGCCAGCAGCACGGCGACGCCGACCAGGGTGATGTGTTGCCAGGTCAGGTGCAGGACCTGGGCCCAATCCAGGTGGGAAAAGGCGTTCAGAAATTCCATGTCTTCTCCTCTTATGGGGTGATGGGATGCTGGCGCAGGAAATCTGCGGCCACGGCGGACGGGCTTTCATGGTCGACGTCGACCCGCGCATTGAGCTGGCGCATGGTTTCGTCGTCGAACAGCGCGGCCAGCGGCTTGAGGTCGGCGGCCAGTTGCGGGTGCTGGTCGAGGTACTGCTGGCGGATCACCGGCGCGGCGGTGTAGTCCGGGAAGTAGTGCCTGTCGTCTTCCAGCAGCTTCAGTTTGAAGGCGTTCAGGCGACCGTCGGTGGTGTAGACCAGGCCGGCGAACACCTGGCTATTGCGCAGCGCGGTGTAGACCAGGCCGGCGTCCATCTGGCGCGTGTTTTTGCGGGTCAGGTTCATGTCATACAGCTTGACCATGCCGGCCAGGCCGTCGGAGCGGTTGGCGAACTCGGTGTCCAGGGCGACCAGGCGGTTTTCCCGGGTGTCCTCGGCCATGGCCCGGGTCAGGTCGCTGATGCTGTGGATGTCCGGGTGTTCCTTGGCCACTTTCTCCGGCAGCGCCAGGGCGTAGGTATTGCTGAATCGAGAAGGTGACAGCCAGACCAGGCCTTTTTTTGCATCGAGTTCTTTTACCCGGGCGTAGGACTGTTCGCTGTCGAGCTTTTCGTCCACATGGTTGTAGGCCACCAGTGACACGCCGGTGTATTCCCAGAGCAGGTCCAGTTGCCCGCTTTCCTGGGCACTGCGCGCCAGGTTGCTGCCCAGGCCGCCCGTCACGCGGGTGTCATAGCCTTTGGTGCGCAGGTATTGGGAGGTGATTTCGGCGAGCAGGGTCTGTTCGGTGAACACCCGGGCGCCGATGCGCACCAGCGGTTTTTCGGCGGCCTGTGCAAAACCTGCCAGCAGCAGGACACAAGCCGTTATCAGCGTCAGTTTTTTCATCGTTTTTCCTCAGCCATGCCTTACGACGGGCGCAGTCCACGTTCCAGCCAGAGTCGGCTGGCCAGGGTCACCAAACCATCGAGCAGCAGTGCCAGCAGCGCGGTACACGCGGCGCCGAGCAGCAGTTGCGGCTGATTGTTCAGGGCTATGCCGGGGAAAATCAGGCTGCCCAGGCTGTTGGCGCCGATCAGGAACGCCAGCGGCGCGGTGCCCACGTTGATCGCCAGCGCCACACGCACGCCGCCAATGATGATGGGCACGGCGTTCGGCAGTTCCACGCGAAACAGCACCTGGCGCGGGGTCATGCCGATGCCGGTGGCGGCTTCCTTCAGGGAGCCCTGGACGTTTTTAAGGCCCTCGTAGGTGTTGCGCACGATGGGCAGGAGGGAGGCAAGGAACAGGGCGAAGATGGCCGGGCCACTGCCGATGCCGAGGACGCCGAGGGCGATGGCCAATACGGCCAGGGGCGGGACGGTGTTGCCGATATTGAAGATCTGCATGAAGCGTTCTGCGCGCCCGACCATCTTCGGTCGGCTGAGCAGGATACCGGCAGGGATCCCCACGATCAGGGCCGCCAGCATGGAAGCAAGCACCAGCACCAGGTGGGCTTGCAGGTAGAACCATAAATCGTCGCGGTAGAGCTCAATCGTACTGATGCCGATCCAGTGGACCAGCAGGGCCAGGAGTGCGACGACGATCGCAGCCCCTGTCAGCCCTTTGCCATAGCGGATAGCCACAGGCGGACTCCTTTTTTTCTTTTGTCGGCGAACGCATTTCCCGGTGGCAAGGCCATTTCTGGCTGCCTGGGAATGGGTTCGCGAAAAGCAGCTCGCCCCTGTCGGTCAGACGACGGGAGGTCAAGCCATGAGCGCAGCCTCGTCAGGCTAACTTGCTGATTTATCAGCCCCTGTTCCGAGTGCGGTAGCAGGGGAGTGGACGTCTCGACCTTTTAAAAGGTTCCATACTTGGCAGCATTTAGCCACCCCTGATCGGGTGAACGGTGGTCCGGGCGCCGGGGTTTGCGCTATACTCGCCGCCCTTTTTTGACTCACCTGCCAGGCGATTTCCCATGACCCACCAGGCCGCCGAAGTCGCGAAACGCCGCACTTTCGCCATTATTTCCCACCCCGATGCCGGTAAAACCACCATCACCGAGAAGCTGTTGCTGATGGGCAAGGCAATCGCGGTGGCCGGCACGGTGAAATCCCGCAAGTCCGACCGTCATGCCACTTCCGACTGGATGGAAATGGAAAAACAACGGGGTATCTCCATTACCACGTCGGTCATGCAGTTCCCGTATCGCGACCACATGGTCAACCTGCTCGACACCCCGGGCCACGAAGACTTCTCCGAAGACACCTACCGCACCCTGACCGCGGTGGACTCGGCGCTGATGGTCCTCGACGGCGGTAAAGGCGTCGAGCCACGCACCATCGCGCTGATGGACGTGTGCCGTCTGCGTGACACGCCCATCGTCAGCTTCATCAACAAACTCGACCGCGATATCCGCGACCCCATCGAGTTGCTGGACGAAATCGAAGCGGTCCTGAAGATCAAGGCCGCGCCGATCACCTGGCCTATCGGTTGCTACCGCGACTTCAAAGGCGTGTACCACCTGGCGGACGACTACATCATCGTCTACACCCCGGGCCACGGCCATGAGCGCACCGAAACCAAGATCATCCAGAAGCTGGATTCCGACGAGGCCCGCGCTCACCTGGGCGACGAGTACGAGCGTTTCATCGAGCAACTGGAACTGGTACAAGGCGCCTGCCATGAGTTCAACCAGCAGGAGTTCCTCGACGGCCAGTTGACGCCGGTGTTCTTCGGTACCGCACTGGGCAACTTCGGTGTCGACCATGTGCTGGACGCCGTGGTGGACTGGGCCCCGCTGCCGCTGGCCCGGGTGGCCAACGAGCGTACCGTGGAGCCGCAGGAAGAGAAGTTCTCGGGCTTCGTGTTCAAGATCCAGGCGAACATGGACCCCAAGCACCGCGACCGTATCGCCTTCATGCGCATCTGTTCGGGCAAGTACGAAAAAGGCATGAAGATGCGCCACGTGCGCACCGGCAAGGACGTGCGCATCGGCGACGCCCTGACCTTCTTCTCTTCCGAGCGTGAACAGCTCGAAGAAGCCTACGCCGGCGACATCATCGGCCTGCATAACCACGGCACCATCCAGATCGGTGACACGTTCACCGAAGGCGAGGCGCTGGGCTTCACCGGCATTCCGCACTTCGCCCCGGAACTGTTCCGCCGCGTGCGCCTGAAAGACCCGCTCAAATCCAAGCAATTGCGCCAGGGCTTGCAGCAGCTGGCGGAAGAGGGCGCGACCCAGGTGTTCTTCCCCGAGCGCAGCAACGACATCATCCTCGGAGCGGTCGGTGTGCTGCAGTTCGACGTGGTGGCCAGCCGCCTCAAAGAGGAATACAAGGTCGAGTGCGCCTACGAGGCCATCACCGTGTACTCCGCGCGCTGGATCGAATGCGACGATAAGAAGAAGCTGGAAGAGTTCAAGAACAAGGCCGTGGAAAACCTCGCGGTCGACGGCGGTGGTCACCTGACCTACCTGGCCCCGACCCGGGTGAACCTGGCGCTGATGGAAGAGCGCTGGCCGGATGTGAAATTCCGCGCGACCCGCGAGCATCATTAAGGTCTGAGCGGTAAAAAAGGGTGAAGCTGTCATGGCTTCACCCTTTTTCATGGGCGATGCAAAACCAAATGTGGGAGCGGGCTCGCGAAAGCGCTGGATCAGTCACCCTATGCTGTGAATGACACACCGCATTCGCGAGCAAGCCCGCTCCCACAGTTTTATCTCCATTTGGCAATGAATTGGCGAGAGGCCCATATCCGGTCTAGCGTTTCAACTGGTTCACCCATTTACCGACGGAATAGGAGTTCCTGATGCGTTTAATTCAACGCGCCCTTCAACTGGTGTTGCTGGGGGCTTTGGTGTTGCCTGCTTCATCGGCCCTGGCCGAAGCGGGCAAGGCCCAATGGAAAGACACCGGCCCGGTCACCAAGCGCAAGCAGAACGAGGTCAACTCGGGCAGTTGGCAGCCTCAGGCCCAGCCTGCGCCGAAGGAAGACCAGGAAAACCCTTACAACGAAGGTGAAGACAGCGAAACCTACGACGACGGCGAGACCTGACGCCTGGCGCAAACCCGGCAACGGGGCTAGCGTCAACGCTGGCGGTCGTGAACGGCTGTCGTGCGGTTTTTACTGACTGACTGGACGGAGTCCACCATGAGTATTTTTCAACGAGTCGTGCTGTTGATCAAAGTGCTGGTGTTGTTGTCGCTGGGGATGTCGACGGCCTGGGCAAATAGCCCGGCGCACGGTCCGGCGGGCGTGTCGGCGGTGCAGAGTGAACAGGGGCAAGGGCTGCAACTGGCCAAGTCCGAGGCCCAGGGTGAAGACAAGGATAACGATGACTCCACCAGCAAGGAGCCCGACAGCGATGACCCGGATGACGACGACGGCGACAGCCAGACGTAGTCACCGGCCCAAAAGAAAGCCCCTCCCGCCCGGCTGATGCGCAACCGGGCGAGAAGGGCTGTAGAACACTGATCGCTCCCACGCGTGTGGGAACTCTCCTTATGCGACGAACTGCTCCGCGTAGTGGCACGCCACTTGGCGGTTATCCAGCGGCCGCAATACCGGCTCCTCGGTGCTGCACCGCGCCGTGGCGTACGGGCAGCGTTTGTGGAACGCACAGCCCGGCGGCGGGTTCAGTGGGTTGGGCAACTCGCCGACGATCTTGATCTTCGGCTTGTTCGGGTCCGGGTGAATGGTCGGGGTGGCCGACAGCAGCGCCTGAGTGTACGGGTGCAGCGGACGGGCGTAGATGTCTTCCTTGGGGCCGACTTCCACTGGGCGACCGAGGTACATCACCATCACGTCATCGGCAACGTGTTGCACCACCGCCAGGTTGTGAGAAATGAACACGTAGGCCGTGTTGAACTCCTGCTGCAAATCCATGAACAGGTTGAGCACCTGGGCCTGGATCGATACGTCGAGCGCCGAGGTCGGTTCGTCCGCCACCAGCACCTTGGGTTGCAGCATCATGGCGCGGGCCAGGGCGATGCGCTGGCGCTGCCCCCCGGAGAACATGTGCGGGTAGCGCTGATAATGCTCGGGGCGCAGACCCACTTGCTTCATCATCGCCTGCACTTTCTCGCGGCGTTCGGTGGCGGACAGGTTGGTGTTGATCAGCAGCGGCTCGGCCAGTTGGTCACCGATTTTCTGGCGTGGGTTCAACGAGGCGTACGGGCTCTGGAACACCATCTGCACGTCTTTGCGCAATTGCTTGCGTTGGGCCTTGTCGGCACCGGCCACTTCCTGGCCGGCGATTTTCAAGGAACCCGAAGACGGCTCTTCGATCAGCGTGAGGGCGCGGGCCAGGGTGGATTTGCCGCAACCCGACTCGCCTACCACGGCGAGGGTCTTGCCGGCTTCCAGTTCGAAGGACACGCCATTGAGGGCACGCACGGTGGCGTGGCCCTTGAACAGGCCACGGGACACTTCGTAGTGACGGGTGAGGTCGCGGGCGGTAAGAACGACGGCCATTACGCCACCTCCTGGTTCAAGGGGTAGAAGCAGCGCGCAAGGCTGTTGGTTTTCGGGTCAAGGGCCGGGCGCTGGGCGCGGCAGGATTCCTGCACATACGGGCAGCGTGGCGACAGCAGGCAACCTTGCGGGCGGTCGTAACGACCCGGAACGATACCCGGCAGCGTGGCCAGGCGCGTGGCGCCCAGGCTGTGCTCGGGGATCGCCTTGAGCAACGCTTCGCTGTACGGGTGCGCCGGAATGTCGAACAGCTGCGGCACCTGGCCGACTTCAACTGCCTGGCCGGCATACATCACGCACACGCGCTGGGCGGTTTCGGCCACGACGGCAAGGTCGTGAGTGATCAGCACCAGGCCCATGTTCTGTTCTTTCTGCAGGGCCAGCAGCAGTTCCATGATCTGCGCCTGGATGGTCACGTCCAATGCCGTGGTCGGCTCGTCCGCGATCAGCAGTTTCGGCTCGCCGGCAATCGCCATGGCGATGGCCACACGCTGGCTCATACCACCGGACAACTGGTGCGGGTAGGCGTCCATACGGCTGGCGGCGCCAGGGATCTCGACTTTTTCCAGCAGTTCGATGGCGCGTTTACGCGCTTGCTTGCCGGACATCTTCAGGTGCAGGCGCAGCACTTCTTCAATCTGGAAACCCACGGTGTAGCTGGGGTTCAACGCGGTCATCGGGTCCTGGAACACCATCGCCAGGTCTTTGCCGACGATCTGGCGGCGCTGGCGGGCGCTCAGTTTGAGCATGTCCTTGCCGTCGAAGGTCAGTGCGTCGGCGGTGACGATGCCGGGGTGCTCGATCAGGCCCATCAGCGCCATCATGGTCACGGATTTACCCGAGCCCGACTCGCCAACGATTGCCAGTACTTCGCCTTTGTCGACCGACAGGTCCAGGCCATCGACCACCGGCACGGCGGTCTTGTCGCCGAAGCGGACGTTGAGATTCTTGATTTCTAACAGTGACATGGGAATCTCCTCAGGCGGCGTTCTTGAGTTTCGGGTCCAGCGCATCGCGCAGGCCGTCGCCCATCAAGTTGATTGCCAGCACGCTGAGCAAAATGGTCAAACCAGGCAGGCTCACTACCCACCAGGCGCGTTCGATGTAGTCGCGGGCTGACGCCAGCATGGTGCCCCACTCAGGGGTTGGCGGTTGTACGCCAAGGCCCAGGAAGCCCAGTGCGGCGGCATCGAGGATCGCCGAAGAGAAACTCAAGGTGGCCTGGACGATCAGCGGCGCCATGCAGTTGGGCAGCACGGTGATGAACATCAGGCGGGGCAGGCCGGCGCCGGCGAGGCGGGCGGCAGTCACGTAGTCGCGGTTCAGTTCGCCCATCACCGCAGCGCGGGTCAGGCGGACATAGGACGGCAGCGACACGATGGCAATCGCAATCACGGTGTTGATCAGGCCTGGGCCGAGGATGGCGACGATGGCCACGGCCAGCAGCAGCGACGGCAGGGCCAGCATGATGTCCATCAGGCGCATGATGGTCGGGCCGAGCAAGCGCGGGAAGAACCCGGCGAACAGGCCCAGCAGGATGCCCGGGATCAGCGACATCACCACCGACGACAAGCCGATCAGCAGGGAGAGGCGCGAGCCCTGGATCAGGCGCGAGAGCAAATCACGGCCCAATTCGTCGGTACCCAGCAAGAATTGGATCTGCCCGCCTTCCAGCCACGACGGCGGGGTCAGCAGGAAGTCACGGTATTGCTCGCTTGGGTTATGCGGGGTGACCCACGGCGCGAAGATCGCGCAGAACACGATCACCAGCATGAACAACAGGCCGGCAACGGCGCCTTTGTTCCGGGAGAAGGCTTGCCAGAATTCTTTGTACGGGGACGGATACAGCAGGCTTTGATCGACTGCTGACACGGGAGTAGGTGTGGTCATGGTCTTGATCTCAGCGCTGGTGACGGATGCGTGGGTTGGCGAAGCCGTAGAGGATGTCCACCACGAAGTTCACCAGGATCACCAGGCAGGCGATCAGCAGGATGCCGTTTTGCACCACCGGGTAGTCCCGCGCGCCAATGGCTTCGATCAGCCATTTGCCGATGCCGGGCCACGAGAAGATGGTTTCGGTCAGGACCGCACCGGCCAGCAGCGTGCCCACTTGCAGGCCCACCACGGTCAGTACCGGGATCAGCGCGTTACGCAGGCCGTGCACGAACACGACGCGGGTTGGCGACAGGCCTTTGGCCTTGGCGGTGCGGATGTAGTCTTCACGCAGCACTTCGAGCATCGACGAACGGGTCATCCGCGCGATCACCGCCAGCGGGATGGTGCCGAGCACGATGGCCGGCAGGATCAGGTGGTGCAGGGCATCGAAGAACGCGTCCGGCTCGTCGGCCAGCAGGGTGTCGATCAGCATGAAGCCGGTGCGCGGCTCGATGTCGTAAAGCAGGTCGATACGCCCGGAAACCGGGGTCCAGCCCAGGCTGACCGAGAAGAACATGATCAGGATCAGGCCCCACCAGAAGATCGGCATCGAATAGCCCGCCAGGGAGACGCCCATCACCCCATGGTCGAACAGGGATCCTCGCTTCAGGGCCGCGATCACCCCGGCCAACAGGCCCAGGATGCCGGCGAACAACAGGGCGGCCATGGACAGTTCCAGGGTCGCCGGGAAGAGGGCGGTGAATTCGGTCCACACGCTGGTGCGTGTGCGCAGCGATTCGCCGAGGTCGCCGTGGGCAAGTTTGCCTACGTAGTCCAGGTATTGCGCATACAGCGGCTTGTTAAGGCCAAGGCGTTCCATTGCCTGTGCGTGCATCTCGGGGTCGACGCGGCGTTCGCCCATCATGACTTCTACGGGGTCGCCGGGAATCATGCGAATCAACGCAAACGTCAGCAACGTGATGCCGAAAAACGTGGGGATCAGTAACCCCAGTCGGCGGGCAATAAAACTAAACATCTTGTTGTGTACCTCAATCAGCCGGTTAGGCAGGTTCGGCACCGCCCTGGTGGGTGGTGCCGAGCGTTTCTCTTATTTACTTCACCTGGGTAGTGGCGAAGTTATTTGTGGTCAGAGGGCTTTGGGTATAACCCTCGACGTTCTTGCGCATGGCGGTGAACATTTTCGGATAGGCCATGGGGATCCACGGTTGGTCCTTGTCGAAAACGTCCAGTGCTTGTTCATAGAGTGCCGCGCGTTGGGTCGGTTCAGCGACGGCGCGTGCCTTGTCGATCAAGTCTTGAAATTCCTTGTTACACCAGCGGGCGTAGTTTTCGCCGTTTTTCGCTGCATCGCAACTCAGGTTTGGCGTGAGGAAGTTGTCCGGGTCGCCGTTGTCACCGGCCCAGCCGGCGGAAACCATGTCGTGCTCGCCGTTTTTAGCACGCTTGAGCATTTCGCCCCATTCCATGACTTTGATATTCACCTTCAAGCCGATCTGCGCCAGGTCCGCCTGCATGCGCTGGGCGCCGAGCATCGGGTTGGGGTTGGTCGGGCCGCCGCCGTTGCGGGTGAACAGGGTGAATTCGGTGCCTTCCGGTACGCCGGCTTCCTTGAGCAGGGCGCGGGCCTTGTCCAGGTCACGGGGCGGGTTCTTCAGCTTGTCGCTGAAGCCCAGCAGGGTGTTGGGATACGGGCCGGTGGCATCCACAGCGTTGCCTTTGCCGTACAGGGACTCGTTGTAGCCTTTTTTGTCGAACGCAATGTTGATCGCGTGACGCACCCGCGCGTCGCTCATGTACTTGTGGGTGGTGTTCATCGCGGTATAGGCGGTGGTCATCGCCGCCAGTTCCGCGACTTTCAGGTTCGGGTCGGCCTTCATGCTCGGCACGTCATCCGGTTTCGGATACAGCGCGATCTGGCACTCGTTGGCCTTGAGCTTTTGCAGGCGCACGTTGTTGTCGGTGGTGATCGCCAGGATCAGCGGGTCGGCCGGCGGCTTGCCACGGAAATAGTCCGGGTTGGCCTTGAAGCGCACCTGGGCGTCTTTGGCGTACCGCGTGAAGATGAACGGCCCGGTGCCGATAGGCTTGGCGTTCAGGTCATCGGTCTTGCCGGACTTGAGCAACTGGTCGGCGTATTCGGCGGAGTGGATCGAGGAGAACGCCATGGCCAGGTCGGCCAGGAAAGGGGCTTCAGGACGGGTCAGGGTGAAGACGACGGTGTGATCGTCAGTCTTTTCCACGCTCTTGAGCAGTTCCTTGAAGCCCATGCTTTCGAAGTATGGGTAGCCCACGGTGGACTTTTTATGCCACGGGTGATTCGGGTCCAGCTGGCGCTGGAAGCTCCAGAGCACGTCGTCGGCATTCAGGTTGCGCGTGGGTTTGAAGTAGTCGGTAGTGTGGAACTTGATGTCTTTACGCAGGTGGAACGTGTAGGTCAGGCCGTCTGCGCTGATCTCGGGCAGGGCCTCGGCCAGTGCCGGGATCACTTCGGTGGTGCCGGGCTTGAAGTCTACCAGTCGGCTGAACATGGTTTCAGCGGCGGCGTCAGCGGTGACGGCGGTGGTGTACAGCACCGGATCGAAACCTTCCGGGCTGGCTTCGGTGCAGACCACCAGCGGTTTGGCCGAAACACCGATCGCGACGCTCAACAGCGCGGCGGCAACGGCGGCTTGTAACGGGAGCATTTTCATTCAGGGCCCTCTGCAGTCGATGGAACCAGACAAGCGTAGACGGCAGGCTCGTCCTGAGCCTGCCGTCTACCTGGTGCTAATTAAAGAACTTTGAACGGGATGGTGGTGACCAGACGGAACTCTTTGATGCTGCCGTCGGACTGGAACTCGCTGCCACGGTGCTCAACATAGGTTGCACGCACGGTGGTGGCCTTGAGCGGGCCGCTCTGGATGGCATAAGCGGCGCCTACACCGTATTCCTGGTGTTTTTCGCCGTCTTGAGTCTGGATGCCGTCATAGGCGAACTTGGCACGGCCACCGTTGCCGGTGTAGTGAGTGCCGTCGATGTCCCAGCCGCGTGCCGAGTAGGCGTTGAACTTCAGGCCTGGCACGCCGTATTCGGCCATGTTGATGGCGTAGGCGATCTGGAAGGACTTCTCGTTCGGACCGTTGAAGTCAGAGGTCAAGGAGTTGGCCAGGTAGATGCCGTTGGTTTCGTGCAGGTAGTCGAAGTACTCGTTGCCGTTCACTTGCTGGTACGAGAAGGTCAGGCTGTGAGCCTGGTGAGTCAGGCCCAGGGAGAGGGAGTAGGTATCGTTGTCGATTTTCCCCATCTCTTTTTTGCCTTCATCCACTGTCTTGTAGTAGTTGAAGCCAGTGGTCAGGCCCAGTTGCTGGGCATCGCCCAACTCGTGGGTCGCGCCGAAGTAGTACTGGTTCCAGAAGTCCTTCACGTTGGCGGCGAAGAAGCTGGTTTTCAGGCTTTTCAGCGGCTGGTAGTTCACGCCCAGGGTGGACACCTTGTCGGTTTCCGCGCCATTGCCGTATTCGGTACGGAATTTCGACAGGCTCTGCTCGGAACGTGGCGAAACGCGGTCAAACACGCCGCCCTGGAAGGACAGGTTGCTGAACTCTTCGCTGTTGAAGCTCACACCTTCGAAGCTCGAAGGCAGTGCACGGTTGCCGATGGTGTCGACGATGCCGCTGCTGAAGTTCTGGCGACCGGCGGTCAGCGTGGTGTTGGACACACGGAACTGCACGTTGGCCAGGCCCAGTTTGCTCCATTGGCCGACTGCATCACCGTCGGAGTCCGCCAGGGTACGGTTGGAGCCGCCCTTGATATCACGCTTGCTGCGGTCCAGGACCAGTGCGTTGTACACCGCCACTTCAGTCTTCACGCCCACGGTGCCCTGGGTGAAACCCGAGCTGGCGTTGAGGATGGTGCCCTGTACCCAGTTGGTACGGTTACGGTCGGTCAGGGTCTGGCCGTGCTTCTGGTAGGAAAAGGTGCCCCCACGGTACTTGCTTTCGTGGGAGTACCAGTTACGTGTGGTGCCGCCCAGGCTGAAATCTTCGATAAAGCCTTTGGCCTCGCTTTGGGCGCTGGTGCCGGCCAGAGTGGTCGGAACGAATTCCTGACTCTGGGATTCAGCATAGGCGGTCGCCGTGATGCTGCTGATGGCCAAGGCCAGAAGCGCGGTGCTGCTCAGTTTCATGTGTGAAGCTCCTTTGGTTCTCTTTTTTAATGCCGGTCTTTTTAGGTGAACCGGCTATTGGGTGTGTAACTCGCTCAAGCTTTTGCAAACGTTTGCTGTCGGAAAATTCCCAACACAAGGCTGCACGTTTGCGGGAGAGCCCACTTCGCTCTCCGCAATCCGGTTATTTTCTTATGGGGTGATACTGACGCCCGAGAACACGTTGCGGCCGAAGGGGCTCACTTTGAAACCTTCGACTTTGGCGCTTAACGGCTGGTTGACCGTCGAGTGGGCGACTGGCGTGATCGGCACCTGTGCTTTAAGCAGTTGCTGCGCCTGTTTGTACAGAACCGTCCTTTGTTCGCGGTCGGTCACGACCTTGGCTTGCTTGATCAGCTTGTCGTACGCCGGGTCACACCACATGGAGTAGTTGTTCCCGCCGATGGCGTCGCAGCTGTAGAGGGTGCCCAGCCAGTTGTCCGGGTCACCGTTGTCGCCGGTCCAGCCGATCAGGCTGATATCGTGCTCACCGTTTTTGGTGCGCTTGATGTACTCACCCCATTCGTAGCTGACGATCTTGACCTTGAGGCCGATCTTGGCCCAGTCGTTCTGCAGCATTTCGGCCATCAGCTTGGCGTTCGGGTTGTACGGACGTTGCACCGGCATCGCCCACAGGGTGATCTCGGTGCCTTCCTTCACACCGGCGGCCTTGAGCAGTTCCTTGGCTTTTTCCGGGTTATAGGCGGCGTCCTTGATGGTGTCGTCGTAAGACCACTGGGTCGGCGGCATGGCGTTGACCGCCAGTTGCCCCGCGCCCTGGTACACGGCATTGAGGATGCTCTGCTTGTTCACCGCCATATCCAGCGCCTGGCGCACTTCGAGCTGGTCGAATGGCTTGTGGCGCACGTTGTAGGCGATGTAGCCGAGGTTGAAACCGGGCTTGGTCAGCAGTTGCAGGTTGGGGTCGGCCTTGAGCGCGTCGACGTCGGCCGGGCGCGGGTGCAGGGTCACCTGGCACTCGTTCGCCTTGAGCTTCTGTACCCGCACCGAGGCGTCGGTGTTGATCGCGAAAATCAGCTGGTCCAGCTTTACCCGGCTCGGGTCCCAGTACTGTTTGTTGGCCACATAGCGGATCTGCGAGTCTTTCTGGTAGCGCTGAAACACAAAGGGGCCAGTGCCGATCGGCTTCTGGTTGATGTCGCTCGGCTTGCCTTCCTTGAGCAACTGCGCGGCGTACTCGGCCGACAGGATCGAGGCGAAGCTCATGGCGATGTTCTGGACAAACGCGGCGTCGACCGAGTTGAGGGTGATCACCACGGTGTGCGGGTCGGTTTTTTCGACCTTGGCAATGTTCTTGTTCAGGCTCATCCCGTTGAAGTACGGAAACTCGGTGGGGTAGGCCTTGCGAAACGGATGGTCGGGGTCAAGCATGCGATTGAAGGTGAACAGCACGTCGTCGGCGTTGAAGTCGCGCGTCGGCTTGAACTCCTTGTTGCTGTGGAACTTCACCCCTTCACGCAGATGAAAGGTGTAGGTCAGGCCGTCTGGCGAAATATCCCACTTGGTCGCCAACCCGGGCACCACATTGGTCGCACCTTTTTCAAACTCCACCAGGCGGTTGTACAGCGGCTCGGCCGCATCGTTATCGGTGGCGGTGGTGTATTGCGCGGTGTCGAAGCCGGCCGGGCTGCCTTCGGAGCAGAACACCAGGCTCTTCTTGTCGGCGGCCTGGCCCAGGGTGGCCACAGCCAGCAGGCTGGTGGCGAACATCGCGGATAGAACGGTGGTATGGCGCATGACGATCCCAATCCTTGTTTGTAGTTGTCATCAGTGAACAATCACCCTGTTCCCACAGGGAGACACCACTGATCCCACGCTCGGCAAATGCCTTAACAGACGGATGCGGCTGTTATCCGACGACGTTATGGGTCGTGGACTTCACAGTAAATGCATCAAATCTGATTGACTTTGTAGGTAACGGAGTCAGGGATCGCGGTTCGTTGCTGTAGGACAGTAGCGAATACGGATGTGGCTGGTTTCCTACGGTCAAGGCGAATGCAACAACGGCGACGCCATGGGCGTCGCCGTCGAGGATTCTTACTTGCCGCTGACGCTGACGCCGTAGAAGGAGTTCAAGCCAAACGGGCTGATCTTGAAGTCCTGTACGGTGTTGCGCATGGGTTGATACACCGTCGAGTGCGCGATAGGTGTGTAAGGCAGTTCTTTCTTGAGGAGTTGCTGCGCCTGTTTGTACAGATCGGTGCGCTTGGCGACGTCCGTGGTCGACTTGGCCTGACTGATCAGGTCGTCGTATTGCTTGTTGCTGAACTTGGAGAAGTTGTTGCCGTTCAGTGCCGAGGTGGCAAAGAGGGTGCCCAACCAGTTGTCCGGGTCACCATTGTCACCGCTCCAGCCAATGATCATGGCCTGGTTCTCGCCACCTTTGGAACGCTTGATGTACTCGCCCCACTCGTAGCTGACGATGTTGACCTTCAAGCCGATCTGTTTCCAGTCGCTTTGCAGCATCTCGGCCATCAGCTTGGCGTTCGGGTTGTACGGACGCTGAACCGGCATGGCCCACAGGGTGATCTCGGTGCCTTCCTTGATGCCGGCTTCCTTGAGCAGTTCCTTGGCTTTTGCAGGATCGTACTTGGCATCCTTGATGGTGGTGTCATACGACCATTGGGTTGGCGGCATGGCATTCACGGCCAATTGGCCCGCGCCCTGGTACACCGAGTCGATGATCTGCTGCTTGTTCACCGACATGTCCAGCGCCTGGCGTACCCGCAGGTCGGCCAATGGGTTCGGTGCGGTCTGGCCCTTGAGCACCGGCATCACGTTGTAGGCGATGTAGCCCAGATTGAAGCCGGCCTGGTGCGGCATCAGCATGTCCTTGTCCGCTTCCAGGGGCTTGATGTCCGCCGGGCGAGGATAGGCCGTGATCTGGCACTCATTCTTCTTCAGCTTCTGGATGCGCACCGAGGCGTCGGTGGAGATCGAGAAGATCAGGTTATCGACCTTGACGTCTTCAGGCTTCCAGTAGTCCTTGTTGCCGGTGAAGCGGATGTTGGAGTCTTTCTGGTAGCTCTTGAACACGAACGGGCCAGTGCCGATTGGCTTCTGGTTGATGTCCGAGGCTTTGCCTTCCTTCAGCAGCTGGGCCGCGTATTCGGCCGACTGGATGGACGCGAAGCTCATCGCCAGGTTCTGGATAAAGGCGGCGTCCACGGTGCCCAGGGTGAACTTGACGGTGTGGTCGTCGACTTTCTCGATGTTCTTGATGTTCTTGTCCATCTCCATGTCGGAGAAGTACGGGAACTCGGTAGGGTAGGCTTTGCGGAACGGATCGTCCTTGTTGATCATGCGGTTGAACGTGAAGAGCACGTCATCGGCATTGAATTCACGCGTCGGCTTGAAGTACGGGGTGGTGTGGAACTTGACGCCTTCGCGCAGGTGGAAGGTGTACGTCAGGCCATCCGGGGAAACGTCCCAACTGGTGGCCAGGCCAGGAATCACGGCGGTGCCGCCACGTTCGAACTGGCTCAGACGGTTGAACACGGTTTCGGCCGAGGCATCGAAGTCTGTTCCGGTAGTGTACTGGCCTGGATCGAAACCGGCCGGGCTCCCTTCGGAGCAGAACACCAGGTTAGTCGCCGCGTGGGCGAAAGGGGCTGCGGCCATAAGGCCAGCGCTAACGAGTAACGGAAGGACTGCGTGTTTAAGCATGTTGGCCTCATGATTTGTTGTCATTTTTGGTGGTGAGGGCGACCTCGTGAGTCGGCCTGCGGATACTTATGCAGGGGCCATACCCATTGCAAGATGCTGAACCGTTAGGAGGCTGAAACAGTGGTACGAACGTACAGGAATGTCGCATTTATGAAAGTTTCTACATAAATGCATATATATAGAGGTTTTTTTCGGTGCGTGGCGCGCACCAAAAAAGCCCAATCGAGGCGTCTGGCGCACCCGATTGGGGCGAGGTTGTTACTTATCTAGACTCACGCCATAGAAGGGTGTCAGGCCGAATGGGCTGATTTTGAAGTCCCGGACTTCCTTGCGCAGGGGCTGGAAAACCGTCGAGTTCGCAATAGGTGTTATAGGTACTTGTTCCTTAAGGATTTTTTGTGCCTGTTGATACCACTTGATGCGTTGCTCGCGGTCATTGCTGACCTTGGCCTGCTGCACCAGCTTGTCGTAGGCCGGGTTACACCACTTGGCGTAGTTGCTGCCTTTGACCGCGGCACAACTGTAGAGCACGCCGAGCCAGTTATCCGGGTCGCCATTGTCGCCGGTCCAGCCATAAATCATCGCGTCGTGCTCGCCATTTTTGGCGCGTTTGATGTATTCGCCCCATTCATAGCTGACGATATTGGCTTTGATACCGACCTTTTCCCAATCCTGCTGGATCATCTGCGCCGACATGCGTGCGTTGGGGTTCGACGCGCGTTGCACGGTCATCGCCCACAGGTTGATGGTGGTGCCGGGAGCGATGCCTGCTTCTTTCAGTAGCGCCCGCGCCTTGGTCGGGTCGTAGGGCGCGTCCTTGATGTTTGGGTCATAAGACCACTGGGCCGGCGGCAGGGCGTTCTGCGCCAATTGTCCGGCGCTCTGGTACACGGCCTTGATGATCGCCGGCTTGTCGATGGCCATGTCCAGGGCCTGGCGCACCTTGAGCTGGTCCAGCGGTGGGTGCGTCACGTTGTAGGCGAGAAAGCCCAGGTTGAACCCGGCTTGTTGCTGCACTCGCAGGTTCGGGTCCTGTTTCATCACGTCGATGTCCGCCGGGCGCGGGTAGCCGCTGACCTGACACTCACCGGCCTTGAGCTTCTGCAGGCGAGCGGCGGCGTCCGGGGTGATGGCGAACACCAGGTTGTCGAGCTTCACGTCTTCGGGCTTCCAATACTGTTTATTGGCGGCGTAGCGAATCTGCGAGTCCTTCTGGTAGCGCTTGAACACGAACGGGCCGGTGCCCACCGGTTTCTGGTTGATCTGTTCGGCGTTGCCTTCCTTTAATAGCTGGGCTGCATATTCGGCAGACTGCACCGAAGCGAAACTCATGGCCAGGTTCTGCACGAACGACGCATCCACATTGTTCAGGTTGAAACGCACGGTGTGGTCGTCAAGTTTTTCGACGCTCTTGATTGTGGTGTTCAAGCCCATGTCGGTGAAGTACGGCGACTCGGAAGGGTAAGCCTTGCGGAATGGACTTTCGGCGTCCAGCAGGCGATTGAAGGTGAACAGCACATCATCCGCGTTGAAGTCGCGGGTAGGGGTGAAGAAATCGGTGGTGTGGAACTTGACGCCATCCCGCAGGTGGAAGGTGTAGGTCAGGCCGTCTTGGGAGATGTCCCAGCGCGTGGCCAGGCCAGGTTCGACTTCGGTGCCGCCGCGCTTGAACTGCGTCAGGCGGTTGAACACGGTTTCGGCCGAGGCATCGAAGTCGGTGCCGCTGGTGTACTGGCTGGGGTCGAAACCGGCGGGGCTGGCTTCGGAGCAGTAGACCAGGGTGCTGGCCGCATGGGCCATCGGCGTAAAGGCCAGGAGGCCGGCAGCGAGGAGGAGCGGTTTGAAGGCGATTCTTTCCATGGAGACCCCTGAAGTGGCAGGCATAAAGGCTGCCCAGACGAAAACGGCGGAACCGAGGTTACCGCCGTTCCAGGGGATGTTTAAATAATCATTTCACTACGAGTGTGAGTTCAATGTTGGACGGTGCGTGTTTATCAATCACGTAAGTATTGTCGGCGTCGTAGATCTCGTTGCTTTCGGTGATGCTGAAGGTCCGTTTGGTGGTGATCTCAACTCCCGGGATTTTGTAACGCTCAGCGTCTGGTTGGCTGATAGTGTTCGTACTCACAAAATGAACCTTGGCGCGTTTCGTCTGCGCGTCGTATTCGATGGTGACCTCCGTATCTTTTCCGCCCAGGTAAAATCCGTCCTTCAACCCGCCTGAGTCCTGGTTCAGGTAGTTCGAGGCCGGCGCCAGAGAGCCTTGGTGAGCCACTTCGGAAATACGTGCCCGCAATACCGGGTCAGGGATGAGCGCCTCAAATTGGCGAAGTCTTTCCGCCGTTATTTCAAGGCCATCGTTTGCGGTGCTCTTGAGTACGGTGCGCGTTTCATTCGTGCCGTCCCTGACGACGACTGAATAATTGAAGCGGGACAGGTCCTTGGTAAATTGTTCCGAGTATTGGCTCGAGCTGAAATCTGATGGTCCGGCAGTTTCCGTCAGGCCGACCTCGAAGTTGTCCTCTGGCAAGACCCATGAAATACCGAGTTTGGCTTTTATGACACCGCTCTCTTCGATATTGCGTATGGAGTACTCGTAGCTGACGCGGTCGTCCACGGACAGGAATTCATCGATCTGTTCGGCACCGTCGAGTTTTTTGCCCTCCAAATCAATAAATGCGTCGGAAATTTTTGGCGCTGGCTTGGCCGTTTCTGTCGGCGATGCCGAAAGCCGCGTCCAAGGCCACTTTCCACCCGGGCCGAGGCCGCGTGCCCATTCTCCGTCAGGTGTGGCGTGTACGGTCATCACCGGCTTACCCGTATCACGGTTGATGATCTGTACATAGTCATTACTCAGCTTGAAGTCGCCTTTGATCTCGAATACCTGGCGAATACCGCTGGTATCGGTATAGCGAATAAACCAATGGTCCTCTCCGGACACATCATCTTTAACCTGATAAATGCCTTTGCCATTGCGTGTGGCGTTTTCAATGAGGCTTTCGCCATCCGGCACCGCGTATGCGCTGATGTTGCCCGCCTGGCTGGGTTGCAACCGGTTTGCGTCAGAGAGCGATTTTGGGCCTCTGGGCTGCGGATTTTCTACCTGAGGGGACTCACCAGGGGGTGGGGCGGCCGGGTTTTCCTCCGATAGTTTGAAAGGATCCTCCACGCGCCCGCTGGCCCCGACCGAAAACAACGTATTCAGCACGCCATCGAACGCCTTGGACGCACCGTCCTTGCGCTCGGCCTCGGTGTCGCCGGACGATGCCTTTTCCGCGCCCAGTGTCAGTTCGGTCAACCCGGTGATGACGGCTGCAACTGCTACCGGCGGCGCGATGGGCGCAAGTTTCGCCAACAGGCCCGCCGCCACGGTAATGTCGTTCAGCCACGTGTCCCTGATCACTTCGCTGTTGGACTTGATCACCGTGTCGGCATCGCTTTTCATGCGTTCTTTGGTGCTGGTCGTGACGGTGTGGAACACGTCCCCTTCGATTTTCGAGTGGCTGTCATCGATCGCCGGGTCTTTCAGTTTTCCGGTCGACATTTTGTCGAACAACGTACTCAAACCCTCGGTTTTCTCACCAACGTGGGTAAACCAAAGGATGGGCATGAGTACTTTGGCCGCGCGCGCGCCGAAGCCGGCTTCATGGTCCTGGCGATAAATCAGCGGGAAATGGGAGAGCAAGTCTTCGCGTTTCTTGGGATCTTTGGTTTGGTCCACGACCCATTGGTTCAGCTTTTCCAGGGAGTCAAACCTCAAAAAAGCGGGTTCGGCACCTGGCATGGACAGTACCTGCCGGCCATCGGCAGCGCTGAATCGGACCATGTCGCTGGAGGTAAAACCATGGAGGCTGAAGGCATGTGCCCGGGTGGTGCCTTTGTCGGGATTGCCGGCCTTGAGTTGCTCGATAGTGAGCGGTGCATACTCATCGACTGGCAGATTGGACGCGGCGCCCATCACCAGGCGGTAGTCGTCGCGGGTGAATTTATGCTCGGGGGCTTGCAGTGCTCGCTCGGCAGGCGACCTGGCGTCGTTGGCCTTGAGTTGCTTGCGAGCCTGGTAAACGAATTCGCCCTTGATTGCGACTTCGTAGTTCTCGGATTGGGTGCTCCAGAAATGATCGATTTTCTGGGTCATCTCGGCCTGGAAGTCGGTTTTCCAGCTCGCGTGCATGAGGGCGGATGGCGCCAGCGGGAACTGGTTGTGAGCGCCGTACCCGCCTTTTGTGCTTTGACCGGGGCCATCCAGGTATAAACCGGCGTCCAGGTCCAGGTTGCCCGGCACCCCGTCATGTTCGTTGAAGTTTTTCAGCAGTGCATCGGGCAGGCGCAGCGAAGAGTAAGGCTCTTCACCGGGATGCTCCCAGCCGGTCACGGTGGCCGAGTCTGCGCTGAGGGGCGTGCTGGCGGTCTTGAAGCGGTTCAGGAAGATCGTATCTGCATCGACGTGCTTGCCGGTCAATTGGAAAATAAGCTTTTCTGCCCATTTCTTGGCTTCTTCCCGAGTATTGGGCAGTTGGGTGGCAACGTTGACCGCCAAGCGTTTGTATTCCAGGGCGTGGGGTGCGCCGAGGTAGAACCTGGCGGCATCTTGTCTTTGTACCGCCAGCGCGTGAGTCGAGCGCTTGCTGGCCGGGCGTATGGGGTCATCGGCTGGAATGGGGTCGAAGGCGTTCTGGAGCCGCAGATGCTTGATTTGCTCGTTGGCCTGGGAGGGGGTTTCAGGCAGCGGTATTCCCTGGAAGTTGGCGACCACCTTCGCGCTGACCCGGGTTGAACCATCCGCTAGCCTCACGCGCAGAGGGTCTCTGTTTTCGGGGGCAATCACTTTTGCAGCGGCCAGCAACGGGCCTGAAATCTGGCCCCAGCCCGATGTGTCCGACAGGGTAAAGGTTCTGGTTTTTCCATCCTCTTCGACCGAAAGCGTGCCTTTGAACGGGTCAACTGTAAGCACGGTGGATGCGCCGATCTTTTGATCGCGCAACCAGGACTTAACCACTGGGTGCTCCACTTGGGCCCGATACAGTTCCAGCCATTGCCCCAACGTGCTCTGCGCAGGAACCGTGATCAGGCCGGGCGTTTTGTTCTGGGTTTTGTTTTGCACTGCTTCAAGATAGGCGTTGAGCAACGCGGTCTCATGGGGAGATGAAGGGGCGGAGTCGGTTGTTGGCGCCTTTACCGTAGCAGGTTGGTTGGGCAAACCGATGGCAGAGCGCGGTTGGTTGGCGTCTGTGTAATAAGGGGGAATAAGCATAAAGCGGGTTCTCGTGAAGTAAACAACGTCTATGCAGCACTCCCTGTGACTGCTCCGTTGTGTGTGTCGCGAAAACCCGATGATTGATTCCAGCCGATATGCTGCGAAGCATTACTTCGAAAGGTAAAGCTTCCTACAAAAAAGGCGCAGTCCTTTTCGGAGTGCGCCTTTTTCACCGCAGGATTCGGAAATTATTGCAGGACTTCAATCACGCCGTCGGCACTCATGTTCACCTGGCTGGTGCCGGCCTCCACTTCAGGCGTGGGCGCCGAATCGGCCATGGCGGCTTTCATCATCATCCCGCCATTACGCGCGTAGGGCATCGGGTAACCGTTGGTGTTGAAGTTCAGGTTGACGATCTTGTAACCCTTGCCGCCCAGTGCGTCGGTGGCCAGTTGCGCGCGGGCCTTGAAGGCAGCGACGGCGTCCTTGAGCAGCGCATCTTCGCTGGCCTTGCGCGTGGCGTCGGCGATGGCGAAGTCCATGTTTTCCATTTTCAGGGTGTTCAGCAGTTCGCCGGTGAGCTTGGACAGCGCCGGGAAGTCCGCGCTTTCCAGGCGCAGTTCGGCCCGTTCGCGCCAGCCGGTGATCTTCTGATTCTTGCTGTCGTAGATCGGGTAACTGTTGCGGCTGCCCTGGCGCAGGGTCACGCCTTTGACTTCGCGGGCTTCAGCGAGGGCTTTGTTCATGGTATTGGTGATTTCGGCAGCGAGCTTGGCCGGGTCGCTGTTCTGGGATTCGGTGTAGAGGGTGACGATCATCTTGTCGCGAGCCACCTCCTGGCTGACCTCGGCCCGCAGGGAAATCTGGTTGTAATTCAGTGCATCGGCAGCCAGCGCCGGGAGGCTGGCGAGGGTGGCGACACCGAGGGTGATAACGGCTGCACTGCGAGTGAAACGAGACATGGAAGCTCCTTGGGGTTGTGCGTGTTCGGTATGACTGTAGACGGTGGTGTCGGGTTCTTCGGGTTTACACATTACCAACAAGTTTTGGTGGGCCCGACGAACGGTCATCCGCCTAGCCTGCGGCAAAGAGCCACACAGGCCGTGGGAAGGGGGCTGCTTCGTTTATACTCCTGCCGATCCGCCTGCAGCGCTCATCGGGAGAGCCCATGCTCGCCGCCGTAAAACTGACTTCCGCCACTCGCCAGAACCTCTGGCGCCTGACGTTCATCCGCACCCTGGTACTGGCCGCCCAGGCTGGTTCTGTCGGGCTTGCCTATTGGTTCGACCTGTTGCCGCTGCCCTGGCTGCAACTGGCCGTGACCCTCGGTTTCTCCATCGTGCTCTGTGTGTTCACGGCCATCCGCCTGCGCACGACCTGGCCGGTGACCGAGTTGGAATATGCCCTGCAACTGGCCTGCGACCTGTTTATCCACAGTGTGTTGCTGTATTTCTCCGGCGGTTCCACCAACCCGTTCGTTTCGTATTACCTGGTGCCGCTGACCATCGCCGCCGTGACTTTGCCGTGGCGTTATTCGGTGGTGCTCTCGGGCATCGCCCTGACGCTCTACACCTTGTTGCTAGCGCGCTTCTACCCGTTGCAGACCTTTCCCATCGCGCGGGAAAACCTGCAGATCTACGGGATGTGGCTGAGCTTTGCTCTGTCCGCGGCGGTCATCACGTTCTTTGCCGCGCGCATGGCCGAAGAGCTGCGCCGCCAGGAAGAGTTGCGCGCCATCCGCCGCGAAGAAGGCCTGCGCGATCAGCAGTTGCTTGCCGTTGCCACCCAGGCTGCCGGCGCGGCCCATGAGTTGGGCACACCGCTGGCGACCATGAGCGTGTTGCTCAAGGAAATGACCCAGGACCACCACGACCCGGCCTTGCAGGACGATCTGAGTGTGTTGCAGGAACAGGTCAAGCAGTGCAAACAGACTTTGCAACAGCTGGTGCGTGCCGCCGAAGCCAATCGCCGCCTGGCCGTGGAAATGCAGGACGTGACCCGGTGGCTCGACGAAGCCCTGAACCGCTGGCACCTGATGCGTCCTGAAGCCAGTTACCGTTTTCATCTAGTGGGCCAAGGCAGCGTGCCGCGTCTGGCGCCGCCGCCGGATCTGACCCAGGCATTACTCAACCTGCTGAACAATGCTGCCGACGCCTGTCCCGAAGGGTTGGGCGTACAGCTGGACTGGGACGCGGAAAATGTGACCATCAGTATTCGCGACCACGGCGCGGGCGTGCCACTGGCCATTGCCGAGCAGATTGGCAAACCCTTCTTTACCACCAAGGGCAAAGGCTTCGGCCTGGGCCTGTTCTTGAGCAAGGCCAGCGTGACCCGCGCGGGCGGCTCAGTGAAGCTCTATAGTCATGAGGAAGGCGGCACGCTCACCGAGCTGCGCCTGCCCCGTGTCGCACGAGGAGATATCGATGAGTGACGAGATCCAAGTCGAAGGCGAAGAACTGCCGCACCTGTTGCTGGTAGATGACGACGCCACCTTTACCCGCGTGATGGCGCGAGCCATGAGCCGTCGCGGTTTCCGCGTGAGCACCGCTGGCTCCGCCGAAGAAGGCTTGATCCTGGCTCAGCAGGACTTGCCGGACTATGCCGCGCTTGATCTGAAAATGGACGGCGACTCGGGCCTGGTGCTGTTGCCCAAGCTGCTGGAACTCGACCCGGAAATGCGGGTGGTGATCCTCACCGGTTATTCCAGCATCGCCACCGCCGTCGAGGCCATCAAGCGCGGTGCCTGCAACTACCTGTGCAAGCCGGCGGATGCCGACGACGTGCTGGCCGCCTTGCTCTCCGAGCATGCTGACCTCGATACGCTGGTGCCGGAAAACCCGATGTCGGTGGACCGCCTGCAATGGGAACACATCCAGCGGGTGTTGACCGAACATGAGGGCAATATCTCCGCCACTGCCCGTGCCCTGGGCATGCACCGCCGTACGTTGCAACGTAAATTGCAGAAGCGTCCGGTACGGCGCTGATCGGGTTGCCTGATACAAAGCGAAATAGCCGGGGGACCCGGCTATTTCGAGAGGTCCTCAACTGAAGTAGTTGGGAAATGTGTTAGGGCCAAGGTACAGGAAGTTCGACGGTTTCAGCTTGATCTCCTTTGGCATCCTCAGCTCGACGAACGGGCTGCCGGCGGTGATGGCGCCGAGCTCCTCGGGAGCCTGGTCAGTGCTGAATATCACCATGTAATCCCCCCTGCCCACGTAGCGTTCGTTCCCCAGAAACAACAGGTCTTCGACGTTTTCACCATTGAACTGCTGGCCTGGAGGGTTCACGTAGATACCGCCCTTCGAGCCTGCACGCGTTGCGCCTCGTGTCGCATCCGTAATGGCTTGCCCTTGGGCGATCGCCTCCGCGCCGGCCTTGTCGGTGTAGTGAATGTAAACGGGCTGCCCATTGTAAGTGCCCGAATCCAGGATGGATTGCCAATCCTGATGGTTGATCAATGGCGCTTTTGCTGAAATGCCCGGCGCCGCATTTTCCTTTGCGAACGGGCCTTTTGGTTGCGCGGATTTGATGACTTTCTTGCCACCGCCTTTCAGCGTGTTTAATCGCCATTCGCCGTGACCAGCCGATTCCAAAAACATCACGGTTTTCTGGGTAGCGGGATCAATGACCCGAACGTATCCATTCGCGATTTTATAGTTGCGGTCTATTTCAAATACGCGGCTGATGCCGGTGCCGTCGGTGTAGTGAACATAGAACTTTTCCCCTACTTGATACGTACCGTCCCCTCTCAGAGCGCGACCTTCAAGCAGTGAGTCAGGCAGCGCGTGGGCGCTGAAGTCAGGCAGCGGCTGGCGAGGCGCCGGTACGCGGGATTCTGCGCTGGAGAGCTGTGTATATGACACTTCGGGGCGGTTCATCGCGGGCTTGTCGTTGATGGTTACGGTCTCTGACTCGATATTGCCGGCGGCGCCTTCCGTTGCCTTGCCCGCTCTCGCAATATGAGGAATCACAGCGGTGGCGGCATTGAAAGTCCCGAACACGATTCGTTCAGTGCCCTGGGGTTTTCCGTGTGCCTTGTCGTCAATACCGATGATGGTGGTAGTACCCCCGTCAGCCAGGGAGAACAGATCCAGCGCCAAGCCAACCTCGGGCATCACCAACGCCAACGGGGTTAGAAACAAGGCGAATTTCTTGGTTTTGTCCAGGCCCGACAGAATGCTGTTTTTGGCGACATCCGCATTACTGGTGATCTCGACATCGGCATCGGCATAAGAGCGATCTTTCTGGCGCTTCGTGATTTCATCGAACGGCAGGTTACTGGGCTCTGTGGTGATGTAGGTTTGCGGGTCCCAGAAGCCGGAAAAGGCCCGGTGATCGTAGTTGAACAGCCCGCCCGGGGTTTCACGCTTTTGCGGCCAGGTGCCGAGCCCTGCCAGGGTTTCGTCGACACCGGCCCTGGCCAACCCGTTGGGTTTGTCTTTCAAGGCAAAGTGCAACGCCATGGCATCACGTTTGGCCGGGTCGGCCATTTGCTCTGCCAGCCAGGTCTTCATCTCGGCCTGGCTGTTGAAGCTGTGCAGCGGCGAGGAATTTCCGGGGATGTAGAGCAAGGTCAACGCCGGCGTGCTCTTGGTATCCGTGATGTACATGAGGTCGGTGGACTGATAATGACCGACTTTGAGCAAGCCCATTTCAATGTTGGGGTCCTTGGGCGGATTCTTCTGCAAGTCCTCATATTTCACGTCCGGCCACGATTCCTGATGACCGGACAACCCCGCAGCCCGCATGATCAGCTCGCGACCTTGCTCTGTCAGCGTGCCTTCCTGGTGTTGGGCCATGGCGGATTTGACGAAAGAGGCTTTGGCCAGCACGGGGTATTTTTCCCGGTGCCGGCTCCAGAAGTCGTCCAGATACTCTTTGTACGGCTTTTGATAATCAGCCGTTTTGATCAGTTGCCTGAGCTCTGCCGGCCTGATGCCGCTTTCGTTGCTTGCGTTGTAGGCTTTTGCAGGCTCTCCGGGGGACTCTTTATAAATGCCTTGAAAGGTATGGGTGATGTCGGCCTTTTCCGTGCCGGGATTGAGCCGGCTGGAAAAGTCGAACGTGCCTGGTGTGCGGATATCCAGGTCCGGTTTGACGATGACGTCCGGGCCTCCCGCGAAGTAGGGCACTGAAAAACCTTGTCCCGAGGGCGCCTCCTGCGTGTTCTGTATAAGCGCCTGGGGCAACGAGATGCGTTGAATGACTTTCGCGGGGTAAGGTTTTTCTCCGGTGGTGTTGTATTCGAACGTCACCAGGTAAGTGTTATCGGGGTCGACGCCCCACTTTTTTTTGTCTTCGGGGGATAGGGCCTTTTGTACAAGACTCGCGAATAGAGTCTTTAAGAAGCTTGAAGCTTCCTGCTCGGCGCTGTTGAACGAGTTACTGATGTCTTGCGCGATGGGGTCGATATTGATGTTGACACCCAGGTCGACCGACGCGGGTGTTTTTTCACCCACACCGACCCGCTTGCCCGGGTCAGGATTGACGCTCACTTCTTCATAGCCATCCCCTGAGGGTGTCGATTTGACTGTCTGCACGACCTCTTGGTCTTTCGGTTCGCTGGCGTCAATCGAGCGTTTCTGACGAACATTGTTGTTTTCCTGCTGCGAAAGGGGGGCGTCAGGCGCGGGATACAGGCTGAAACGTTGGGTGGCAATCTGCATAGGGCAAGTCTCGGACAGGAACGTTTATTGGCGGTCTCTTGTGTGGTGAGGGTGTAGGTAACGTTCCATTGCTTGTGCCGCCCTTTTTTTCTGAGTAAGACAAGTGCCTCACTGGGTGTACCGTCCGTTTGCAACAGCACCCGCTACGGGGCTGAACAATGTCTGAATAATCTGCCCGGGGGTGTACGACGCGCTGACCCGATCGTCTATGATCGGCTCAAACCCGTGATTCTTTCCCTACCGAGCCTGAACGATGAATCAGAACGCTGAGTACTCCGCGGTCAACGACGCGGTGCGTGGGCAATTCTTTCGACGAACCTGGGCAATGATCACGCCCTATTGGCGCAGTGAGGAGAAGGGCAAGGCCTGGTTGCTGCTGTTGGCAGTGATTGGCCTGTCGCTGTTCAGCGTGGCGATCTCCGTGTGGATCAACCACTGGTACAAGGACTTCTACAACGCCCTGGAGAAGAAGGACACCGAGGCGTTCTGGCAGTTGATCGGCTATTTCGGCGGTATTGCCGCCGTGGCCATCCTCGGCGCCGTGTACCGCCTGTACCTGACCCAGATGCTGACCATTCGCTGGCGGGCCTGGCTCACCGAGCGGCATTTCGCGCGCTGGCTCGCCCACAAGAACTACTACCAGCTGGAGCAGGGCGGCTACACGGATAACCCGGACCAGCGGATTTCCGAAGACCTCAACAACTTCACTTCCAGCACCTTGAGCCTGGGGCTCGGGTTGCTGCGCAATGTGGTCAGCCTGGTGTCGTTCTCCATCATCCTGTGGGGCGTGTCGGGCAGCATCGAAGTGTTTGGCATCACCATCCCCGGCTACATGTTCTGGTGCGCGCTGCTGTACGCCGCCGTCGGCAGTTGGTTGACGCATCTGATTGGCCGACGTTTGATCGGCCTGAGCAACCAACAACAACGCTTTGAGGCGGACCTGCGTTTCTCCATGGTACGGGTGCGCGAAAATGCCGAAAGCATCGCCCTGTACAACGGCGAACCCAACGAAAACCATCGATTGAGCGCCCGCTTCGGCAAGGTCTGGCACAACTTCTGGGACATCATGAAAGTGTCCAAGCGCCTGACTTTCTTCACTGCCGGTTACAGCCAGATCGCTATCATCTTCCCGTTTATCGTTGCTGCACCGCGCTACTTTACCGGCAAGATCGAACTGGGCGAGCTGATGCAAATCAACTCGGCATTCGGCAACGTGCAAGAGAACTTCAGTTGGTTCATCAGCGCGTATTCGGAACTGGCGTCATGGCGTGCGACCAGTGACCGTCTGTTGAGCTTTCATCAGGCCATGGGCGAAAACGAGCAACGTGCGCCGGCTATCGATGTGCGTCCCGAGGGCGAGCGGCTGGTGGTGCAGAACCTGGGCATGGACCTGGCCGATGGTCGCCACTTGCTCACCGATGCGGACATGACCGTGGAACCGGGCCAGCGTGTGATGCTGAGCGGGCGCTCCGGCAGCGGCAAAAGTACGCTGCTGCGGGCGATGGGCCAGTTGTGGCCGGCGGGGCATGGCAGCATTCGTTTGCCGGCGGCGCGTTACCTGTTCCTGCCGCAGAAACCTTATCTGCCGATCGGCACCCTCAAGGCAGTGTTGAGCTATCCACAGGACGACAGCGTTTACCCGGCAGAACGTTATGCACAGGTCCTGGAAACCTGTCGCTTGCCGCATCTGGTCGCACGCCTGGACGAAGCCAATCACTGGCAGCGCATGCTTTCGCCAGGTGAGCAACAGCGCCTGGCGTTTGCTCGCGCGTTGCTGTTCGCGCCGCAATGGCTGTACATGGACGAAGCCACCTCGGCCATGGATGAAGAGGATGAGGCAACGCTGTATCAAGCGCTGATCGATGAGTTGCCGGGGCTGAGTATCGTCAGCGTCGGCCATCGCAGCAGCCTCAAGCGCTTCCATGGGCGGCATGTGCGGATCGAGAGCGGGTTGTTGCAGGAGCAACCCGTGGCTTAAGGTCGTATGCGGTCAAAACTGTGGGTCTCCAGTATTCTTGAGAATGAGCAGGTAACAAAAAGCCCGGCTGATCGGCGATCAGCCGGGCTTTTTGCATTAGTTATTGATGGTGAAGGTTAACGGGTCGGATGCTTCGTTTTGAATGGCGTAGGCAATCACTGCGGAGCCGTTGTTGAAGTTGTAGCCGAATATGGGCTTTGGCGGAAACTCAAACGTTTGGCGACCATCCTGGCTCGCCTTCAGTTCGCCGACCCAACGTTGTGATGGCGAGAAGCGATCTGCCTTGATGTCAAAGGTGTATTGGATGAAGTCGCCATTTTTCAAATTCTGAATGGTGAGATGAAAGTTTGGGTTCAACTGGCTGACTTTCAATTCTCCACCTTCCTGCACGTCGCTGCTGGTAGGGGGCAAAAGCGATGCACGTTTTGGTGTTTGCATTTCCATGTCCTCGAATCCAATGTCTGGTTTAGGTACGACTGCACCTCCAAGCTTCTTGAGTTCGAGTCGCGTGGTCTACTGTCAGAAGTGACAGTGACGACCAGCGGTGTCGTTTGCATCCGACCAATAAAAAGCCCGGCTGATCATCGATCAGCCGGGCTTTTGGTTGGATGAAGAAAACTTACTTCTTCAAGCCGTAATGCTCATCCAGCATACCGGGGGCGTTCGGCGTTTTTGGCGCGTAGTCCCTTGGTGGCTCCTGATTTTCCCGAGGTGGGGTC
This sequence comes from Pseudomonas sp. SDO524_S393, assembly GCF_054071875.1. NCBI lineage: Bacteria > Pseudomonadati > Pseudomonadota > Gammaproteobacteria > Pseudomonadales > Pseudomonadaceae > Pseudomonas > Pseudomonas sp. SDO524_S393. The sequence continues at coordinate 30,707 of NZ_JBSVVZ010000057.1, forward strand.
AGGCGTTCCCGTGGGGTTTGCGGCGCATCGGAATGCAGCGCAGCCAGCAGGCGTTGACGAGTGATGTCGTCGAGGGCCAGGCGGTTGGCGCCATCGGCGAGATGGTCCTGTACTTCCTGGTAACTCTGGGTGAGTTTCTTGACCAGGGTCGCGGTGCTGTTGAAGTGGGTAACAACCTCGTTCTGATAACTGTCAAAACGTTCCTGAATGTCATCCAGCTGACGCTGCGTGCGGTTAGGCGCGGCATTCGGCAGCAAGCGGGCAACCAGGAATCCAATGGCGACACCGGCAACCAGGGCAAGAGTCGGCAACAACCAAACTAAGAGCGAGTGTTCCACGAGTCCTTCCTCTATAAACGGCTTTGCTTTACGTTAACGGCTCGGACCTGCGCTGTATACCGCGATTAAGCTCGCAATGATGCCAAGCACAGACTTTTAGCTAGACGAGTCGACCCTTTGAGAGGTCACGGAGTTCATCTCTTGCTCATGCGTGAAACCCCTGTTTTGATCGATGGCCCGGTAGGCCAACTGGAAGCCCTGTACCTGGATCACCCCGAGCCACGTGGCCTGGCGCTGATCTGCCACCCTAACCCGGTGCAGGGCGGAACCATGCTCAACAAAGTCGTTTCGACCTTGCAACGTACTGCCCGTGATGCCGGTTTGATCACGCTGCGTTTCAATTACCGGGGTGTGGGCGCCAGTGCCGGCACCCACGACATGGGCACCGGTGAAGTGGACGACGCCGAAGCGGCCGCCACCTGGCTGCGGGAAAAACACCCGGATTTGCCGATCACGTTGCTTGGCTTTTCCTTCGGTGGCTATGTCGCAGCCAGCCTCGGCGGCCGCCTGGAAGCCAAGGGCGAACAACTCGCGCACCTGTTCATGGTGGCCGCTGCGGTGATGCGCCTGCGCGATACCGACGTGCTGCCCCAAGGCTGTCCGCTGACCCTGATCCAGCCGGAAACCGACGAAGTGGTTGACCCGCAGCTGGTTTACGACTGGTCTGGCGCCTTGAATCGCCCCCATGAGCTGCTGAAAGTGGCAGAATGCGGGCACTTTTTTCATGGCAAGCTCACCGATCTGAAGGATCTGGTGTTGCCGCGCCTTTCGAATTGATAGCAGTCTGACAAGCGATTACCCATGACGACTCGTACCCGTATCCTCACCGGCATCACTACCACCGGCACGCCGCACCTGGGCAACTACGCCGGTGCGATCCGCCCGGCGATCCTCGCCAGCCAGGATGCCAATGCCGACTCCTTCTACTTCCTGGCCGACTACCACGCCCTGATCAAGTGTGATGACCCGCAGCGCATCCAGCGCTCGCGCATGGAAATCGCCGCGACCTGGCTGGCCGGTGGCCTCGATGTGAACCGGGTGACTTTCTACCGCCAGTCCGACATTCCGGAAATTCCCGAGCTGACCTGGCTGCTCACCTGCGTCGCGGCCAAGGGCTTGCTCAACCGCGCGCATGCCTACAAGGCGTCGGTGGACAAGAACGTGGAAGCCGGCGAAGACCCCGATGCGGGCATCAGCATGGGCCTGTACAGCTACCCCGTGCTGATGGCGGCGGACATCCTGATGTTCAACGCGCACAAGGTGCCGGTCGGCCGCGACCAGATCCAGCACGTCGAAATGGCTCGCGACATTGGCCAGCGCTTCAACCACCTGTTCGGCAAGGGTAAAGAATTTTTCACCATGCCCGAGGCGCTGATCGAAGAAAGCGTCGCCACCTTGCCGGGCCTGGATGGCCGCAAGATGTCCAAAAGCTACGACAACACCATCCCGTTGTTCACCAGCGCCAAGGACATGAAAGACGCAATCTCGCGGATCGTCACCGACTCCCGAGCGCCGGGCGAAGCCAAGGACCCGGACAACTCGCACCTGTTCACCCTGTACCAGGCGTTCGCCAGCAAGGCCCAGGAAGCCGAGTTCCGCGACGAGCTGCTGCAAGGCCTGGGCTGGGGCGAGGCGAAGAACCGTCTGTTCCAACTGCTGGACGGCCAGTTGGGCGAAGCGCGCGAGCGTTATCACCAATTGATGTCGCGTCCGTCGGACATGGAAGACCTGCTGCAGGTCGGTGCCAGGAAGGCTCGCGCGTCGGCGGCGCCGTTCCTGGCAGAGCTGCGTGAAGCGGTTGGCCTGCGTTCGTTCGTCGAGCAGGCCACGGCGCCGGTCGCGGCCAAGAAAAAAGCCGCAAAAATCGCGCGCTTCGTGAGCTTCCGCGAAGACGATGGCAGTTTCCGCTTCCGCCTGCTGGCCGCTGACGGCGAGCAATTGCTGCTCTCGCGCAACTTCGCCGATGGCAAGGCGGCCGGCGCGGTGACCAAGCAACTGCAAAGCGGTGATGCGCTGGACGTACATACCGATGCCTTGAGTTTCAGCGTATGGCTGGACGGTGCCGCAGTGGCCGACAGCGCTGCGTTTGCCGACGAAGTGTCGCGCGACGCCGCCATCGCCGCCTTGCGTGTTGCGTTGACACCCACCGAGGATTAACCCGACCAAGGGTTGATTGCCATTATCCAGGGCCGTCGTTACAGTGACGGCCCGTTTTTGTTGCCTTGCTAACGAATTATGACGCCCCTAGAACGATATCAAGCTGATCTGAAACGCCCGGAATTCTTCCATGATGCGGCCCAGGAAAATGCAGTGCGTCATTTGCAGCGCCTGTATGACGACCTGATCGCGGCCTCGCAAAACAAGCCAGGGATGTTCAGCAAACTGTTTGGCAAGAAAGACCACACCCCGGTCAAAGGCCTGTATTTCTGGGGCGGCGTGGGCCGGGGCAAGACTTACCTGGTGGACACTTTCTTCGAAGCGCTGCCGTTCAAGGAAAAGGTCCGGACGCACTTCCACCGCTTCATGAAGCGTGTGCACGAAGAGATGAAGACCCTTCCGGGCGAGAAAAACCCGCTGACCATCATCGCCAAGCGTTTCTCCGAAGAGGCGCGGGTGATCTGCTTCGATGAGTTTTTCGTTTCCGACATCACCGACGCAATGATCCTCGGCACCCTGATGGAAGAGCTGTTCAAGAACGGTGTGACCCTGGTCGCCACCTCGAACATCGTGCCCGACGGCCTGTACAAAGACGGCCTGCAACGCGCGCGCTTCCTGCCGGCCATTGCGCTGATCAAGCAGAATACCGAGATCGTCAACGTCGACAGCGGCGTCGACTACCGCCTGCGTCACCTGGAGCAGGCGGAGCTGTTCCACTTCCCGCTGAACGAAGCGGCCCACGAAAGCCTCAAGAAAAGCTTCCGCGCCTTGACGCCGGAATGCACGAAGGCGGTGGAAAACGACAGGTTGGTGATCGAAAACCGCGAAATCATTGCCTTGCGTACCTGCGATGACGTCGCCTGGTTCGACTTCCGTGCCTTGTGCGACGGTCCGCGCAGCCAGAACGACTACATCGAACTGGGCAAGATCTTCCACGCGGTGATCCTGAGCGGTGTGGAGCAGATGAGCGTCACCACCGACGACATCGCCCGGCGCTTTATCAACATGGTCGACGAGTTCTACGACCGTAACGTCAAGCTGATCATCTCGGCGGAAGTCGAGCTCAAGGATCTCTACACCGGCGGTCGCCTGACCTTCGAGTTCCAGCGCACCCTGAGCCGTCTGCTGGAAATGCAGTCCCACGAGTTCCTGTCGCGCGGGCACAAGCCGTAAGCCAATCTCCAGAACAATGGAGATCAAACTGTGGGAGCAGGCAAGCCAGCTCCCACATTAGGTTTGTGTGTGCCTGGGGTTATGCCGCTTGCTGAAACTGCTGCCGATACTGGTTCGGCGACAGCTCTGTGTGCTGCCTGAACAACCGCGCAAAGAAGCTCGCATCGTCGTAGCCCACCTCATAACTGATGGTCTTGATGCTCTTGCGGCTGCCCGAGAGCAGGCCCTTGGCCGTTTCGATGCGCAGGCGTTGCAGGTAATGCAAAGGCTTGTCGCCGGTGGCGGTCTGGAAACGGCGCATGAAGTTGCGAATGCTCATGCCGTGTTCCCGCGCGACGTCCTCGAAGCGGAACTTGTCGGCGAAGTGTTCTTCGAGCCAATGCTGGATCTGCAGGATGATCACATCCTGATGCAGCTTCTGCCCGCCAAACCCGATGCGCCCAGGTGAATAGCTGCGCTGCACTTCGTAAAGGATGTCCCGGGCCACGGCCTGGGCGATGTTGGCACCGCAGAAGCGTTCGATCAAATAGATGTAGAGGTCGCACGCCGAGGTGGTGCCACCCGCGCAATACAGGTTGTCGGCGTCGGTGAGGTGTTTGTCCTGGTTGAGCTGGACCTTGGGGAAACGTTCGCTGAAGGCGTTGAAGAAGCGCCAATAGGTGGTCGCTTCCTTGCCATCGAGCAGCCCGGCTTCGGCCAGCCAGAACACGCCGGTGGCTTCGCCGCAGAGCACGGCGCCGCGCGCATGCTGTTCACGCAGCCACGGTAGTACTTGGGGGTAGCGAGTGCAGAGGGCGTCGAAGTCATCCCAGAAAGCGGGCAGTACGATGATGTCGGCGTTTTCCAGGCCGCCATCCACCGGCACGATCACGTCACTGAAGCTGCGCACCGATTGCCCGTCGGGGCTGACCAGGCGTGTTTCGAACGCCGGCGTCAGGCCCAGGCCTTGTTGTTTGCCGTAACGCAGGCTGGCGAGGTGGAAGAAATCCTTGGCTTGCATGAGGGTGGAAGCGAATACCCGATCAATGGCCAAAATGCTGACGCGCCGCAACGGCGTGGAGATTTGGTTAGACATAATTTCATTTATTCTTATAGGGGAAAGTGGTCACCAGACGGCTGGATCGTCTTATTTTTTGTCGCATGTGTCCAGTGTCCCGTGACACCTTCGCGGCATAGGCTCTGTGGGTTAGCCCTTGTCCGACACGCCACGCAGGTGACCCATGATCCCCAGAACCTTGTACAGCCCGGAGCACGAGCTCTTTCGCGAGAGCGTGCGCACCTTCCTTGAAAGAGACGCTGCGCCGTTTCATGGGCAATGGGAGAAACAGGGCTATATCGACCGCGATTTATGGCGCAAGGCAGGCGAGGCGGGGATGCTCTGCTCGCACCTGCCGGAAGCGTATGGCGGGCTCGGTGCGGACTTTCTCTACAGCGCGGTGGTGATCGAGGAGATCAGCCGCCTGGGCTTGACCGGCATCGGTTTTTCGCTGCATTCGGATATCGTCGCGCCTTATATCCTGCATTACGGCAGCGAGGCGTTGAAGCACAAGTACCTGCCCAAGTTGATCTCCGGCGAGCGGGTCACGGCCATCGCGATGACCGAGCCGGGCGCCGGCTCCGACCTGCAAGGAGTGAAGACCACTGCCGTGCTGGACGGTGATGAGTATGTGATCAATGGCTCCAAGACGTTCATCACCAACGGTTACCTGGCCGAACTGGTAATCGTGGTGGCCAAGACCGACCCCAAGGCCGGCGCCAAAGGCACCAGCCTGTTTCTGGTGGAGGCTGACACCCCGGGCTTCGCCAAGGGCAAGCGCCTGGACAAGGTTGGCATGAAGGCCCAGGACACCTCGGAGCTGTTCTTCCAGGATGTGCGAGTGCCCCGGGAAAACCTGCTGGGCCAGGCGGGGATGGGGTTCGCGTACCTGATGCAGGAGCTGCCACAAGAGCGGCTGACCGTGGCGATCGGCGCGGTGTCTTCCGCCGAGGCCGCGTTGGAGTGGACGCTGGCGTACACCCGCGAGCGCAAGGCGTTCGGCCAGGCGATCGCCGACTTCCAGAACACCCGCTTCAAGCTGGCGGAGATGGCGACCGAGATTCAGATCGGGCGTGTGTTCGTGGATAAGTGCATCGCGTTGCACCTGGAGGGCAAGCTGGATGTGCCCACGGCGGCGATGGCCAAGTACTGGGCCACGGACCTGCAATGCAAGGTGCTCGACGAGTGCGTGCAGTTGCACGGGGGTTACGGCTTCATGTGGGAATACCCGATTGCCCGGGCCTGGGCGGATGCGCGGGTGCAGCGGATTTATGCGGGGACCAACGAGATCATGAAGGAGATTATTGCGCGAGCGCTCTGATCTTGTGGTGTTGCTGAGGGCCTCATCGGGGGCAAGCCCCCTCCCACATTTTGATTTGTGAACACTTTCAAGTGTGGGAGCTGGCTTGCCTGCGATGGGGGCCTAAAGATCCATCAAGGCGCAGGGTTCGGATGATCCTTCTGGATTGCCTCGATCCCGTCCAGCACCTCTTTCGCGAGCTTCAGCTCGGCGCTCGCCAAGTTGCTCTCCAGTTGTTCCAGGGTCGTGGCGCCAATGATGTTGCTGGTCACGAACGGCTGCTGCGTCACGAACGCCAGGGCCATTTGTGCCGGATCCAGGCCGTGTTCCCGAGCCAGCGCCACATAACGGCTGCACGCGGCCTCCGATTGCGGGTTGAAGTAACGGCTGAAGCGGCTGAACAGGCTCAAGCGCGCATTGGCCGGGCGGGCGCCGCCCTCGTACTTGCCGCTGAGCATCCCGAATGCCAGGGGCGAATAGGCCAGCAACCCGCACTGTTCACGCATGGCGACTTCCGCCAGGCCCACTTCGAAGCTGCGGTTGAGCAGGCTGTAGGGGTTCTGTACCGACACCGCGCGCGGCCAGCCACGGGCTTCGGCCAGGGCCAGGAACTTCATCGCGCCCCACGGGGTTTCGTTGGACAGGCCGATGTGGCGGATCTTGCCGGCGCGGACCTGCTCGTCCAGTACTTCAAGGGTTTCTTCCAGCGGCGTCAGATCATCTTCGACTTTATGCACATACCCCAATTGCCCGAAAAAGTTGGTGCTGCGCTCGGGGGCGTGCAGTTGATAAAGGTCGATATAGTCGGTTTGCAGGCGCTTGAGGCTGGCGTCCAGGGCTTCGACGATGTGCTGGCGGTTGAGCTTGAGATGGCCGCCGCGAATGTGACCGATATTGTTGCCGGGGCTGGCGATCTTGGTGGCGAGGACCCAGTCGGCTCGGTCGCCGCTGCGCTTGAAGTAATTGCCGATGCAGCGCTCGGTGTCGCCGTAGGTTTCGCCCTTGGGTGGCACGGGGTACATCTCGGCGGTGTCCAGGAAGTTGACTCCAGCGGCCTTGGCGCGCTCGATTTGTGCGAAGGCCTCTGCCTCGCTGTTCTGCTCGCCCCAGGTCATGGTGCCCAAGGCAATCGCGCTGACTTCAAGGTCGGTACGGCCCAACTGTCGGTAGTCCATCGAGTACTCCTTACCGGGAAATCATTCATAAAAGCAGGTTGAATTTTTTTTCGCAATCTGCATAATTGCCCACCTCTTTCTGCAGTGGAAGTGATGCGCCGCCTGCCGAAGAATCTTGCCGTTGAACGGACGCGCCGACCCGAGCCCCCGATAGCGTCTGTATCCGGCTGCCTTTGACCTTGTCAAAGTACGCACTATTCAGTAAGATCCGCCGTCTATTTTACAGGCGGCCCCTGAGGCTATTAAAGAATGACAACTTTTACTGCAAAACCGGAAACAGTTCAGCGCGACTGGTTTGTCGTCGACGCCGCTGGTCAGACCCTGGGTCGTCTGGCCACTGAAGTCGCCAGCCGTCTGCGTGGCAAGCACAAGCCTGAGTACACCCCGCACGTTGATACCGGTGACTACATCGTGATCATCAACGCTGAGCAGGTTCGTGTAACCGGCAACAAAGCAAGCGACAAAATGTACTACCGTCACTCCGGTTTCCCTGGCGGTATCAAGTCTTCCAACTTCGAAGGCCTGATTGCCAAGAAGCCTGAAGCCCCGATCGAAATCGCGGTCAAAGGCATGCTGCCGAAGGGCCCACTGGGTCGCGATATGTTTCGCAAGCTGAAAGTCTATGCGGGCGCTGTCCACCCTCATGCTGCTCAGCAGCCCCAAGAACTGAAGTTTTAACGGAATAGTTCATTATGTCGGCGACTCAAAATTACGGCACTGGCCGTCGCAAAACCGCAACCGCACGCGTTTTCCTGCGTCCGGGCACTGGTAACATCTCGATCAACAACCGCTCCCTGGACAACTTCTTCGGTCGCGAAACTGCCCGCATGGTAGTTCGTCAGCCGCTGGAACTGACCGAGACCGTTGAAAAGTTCGACATCTACGTCACCGTTATCGGTGGCGGCGTAAGTGGCCAGGCTGGCGCAATCCGCCACGGCATCACTCGCGCACTGATGAGCTACGACGAAGGCCTGCGCAGCACCCTGCGTAAAGCTGGCTTCGTTACTCGCGATGCCCGTGAAGTTGAACGTAAGAAAGTCGGTCTGCGTAAAGCGCGTAAGCGTCCGCAGTACTCGAAGCGTTAATTCGCTTTACGTTTCACAAAAACGCCCAGCCTCCTTATGGAGCTGGGCGTTTTTTATTGCCTGCGATTTATGCACAAATTTCGCCGTGACAACTTGCCACATCCGTAGACCCCCTATACTACAAGGCCTGGGGGCTGAGCGCCGGGCAATTCCCTTGTCAGACGTGGGGCTTTTCATTACCATCCGACAAAATTTTTATAAGCAAAGCTTCAATACTTAGTAGACGCCTGATTTAACAGGCCAAAAAGCTGATGGGAGAGGACTGAATGAGCAATGACGGCGTGAATGCAGGCCGGCGTCGCTTCTTGGTAGCAGCCACATCCGTGGTGGGTGCTGCAGGAGCGGTGGGGGCTGCGGTCCCGTTCGTGGGGTCATGGTTTCCCAGTGCCAAGGCGAAAGCCGCAGGTGCACCGGTGAAGGTGAATGTCAGCAAGATCGAGCCAGGGCAGCAGATGGTTGCTGAATGGCGCGGCCAGCCCGTCTTCATCGTTCGTCGTACCGAGGAAATCCTGGGAAATCTCAAGAAAATCGAAGGTCAGCTGTCCGACCCCGACTCGAAGAATTCCGACCAACCCGCCTACGTCGATAAGGAAATCCGTTCGATCAAGCCAGAGATCCTGCTGCTGATCGGTATCTGCACCCACCTGGGCTGCTCGCCTACCTTCCGTCCCGAAGTCGCCCCTGCCGACCTGGGCAAGGACTGGGTCGGTGGCTACTTCTGCCCTTGCCACGGCTCCCATTACGACCTGGCCGGTCGCGTCTACAAGTCACAACCCGCACCTTTGAACCTGCCAGTTCCGCCACATCACTACGAGACTGACAGTGTCATTGTCATTGGCGTCGACGAGGGGGAGAAAGCCTGATGAGCAAGTTCATGGATTGGGTCGATGCGCGCTTTCCCGCCACCAAAATGTGGGAAGACCATCTCAGCAAGTACTACGCCCCGAAGAACTTCAACTTCTTCTACTTCTTCGGCTCCCTGGCACTTCTGGTGCTGGTCAACCAGATCGTCACCGGCGTCTGGCTGACCATGAGCTACACCCCGTCGGCCGAAGAGGCCTTCGCCTCCGTCGAATACATCATGCGCGACGTCGAGTACGGCTCGATCCTGCGCCTGTTGCACTCCACCGGCGCATCGGCGTTCTTTATCGTCGTCTACCTGCACATGTTCCGTGGCCTGCTCTACGGTTCGTACCAGAAGCCGCGGGAACTGGTGTGGATCTTCGGCATGCTGATCTACCTGGCGCTGATGGCCGAAGCCTTTATGGGCTACCTGCTGCCATGGGGCCAGATGTCGTACTGGGGGGCACAGGTGATCATCTCGCTGTTCGGTGCGATTCCGGTGATCGGTAACGACCTGACGCAGTGGATCCGGGGCGACTACCTGATCTCCGGCATCACCCTGAACCGCTTTTTTGCCTTGCACGTCGTGGCCCTGCCCATCGTGATCCTGGGATTGGTGGTGCTACACATCCTGGCGCTCCACGAAGTGGGTTCGAACAACCCGGATGGCGTGGACATCAAGAAGCATAAAGACGAAAACGGCGTACCGCTGGACGGCATTCCGTTCCACCCTTACTACACCGTGAAAGACATCGTCGGCGTGGTGGTCTTCCTGTTCGTGTTCTGCTCGATCGTGTTCTTTTTCCCGGAGATGGGTGGGTATTTCCTGGAGAAGCCCAACTTCGAGCAAGCCAACGCTTTCAAGACCCCTGAGCACATTGCGCCGGTCTGGTACTTCACGCCGTTCTACGCAATCCTGCGGGCGATTCCCGACAAGCTCATGGGCGTGATGGCCATGGGTGCGGCCATTGCGGTGCTGTTCGTGCTGCCCTGGCTCGACCGAAGCCCGGTCAAATCCATGCGCTACAAGGGCTGGCTGAGCAAGATCTGGCTGTGGGTGTTCTGCATTTCCTTCGTGATCCTGGGCGTGCTGGGCGTATTGGCGCCGACCCCCGAGCGCACGTTGCTGTCGCAGGTCTGCACCTTCCTGTACTTCGCCTACTTCATTCTGATGCCGTTCTACACCCGGCTCGAGAAGACCAAACCGGTTCCGGAAAGGGTGACTGGCTGATGAAAAAATTATTCGTTGCATTGATGCTTGCGGCCCTGCCGCTACTGTCCTTCGCTGCCGAGCATGGTGGCCCCGAGTTGGAAAAAGTCGACATCGACGTGTCTGACAAGGCCGCCATGCAAGACGGTGCGCGGACATTCGCCAACTATTGCATGGGGTGCCACAGCGCCAAGTTCCAGCGTTATGAGCGGGTGGCCGATGACCTGGGCATCCCCCATGAAGTAATGCTGGAGAAGCTGGTGTTCACCGGTGCCAAGATCGGCGACCACATGAGCATCGGCATGCAGCCGGCTGACGCCAAGGTCTGGTTCGGTGCTGCGCCACCCGACTTGACCCTGGTGGCCCGCGTGCGTGGCACCGACTGGCTCTACGGCTACCTCAAGTCCTTCTACGAAGACCCGACGCGCCCATGGGGTGTGAACAACAAGGTTTTCCCGAACGTCGGCATGCCTAACGTTCTGGTCGGCCTGCAAGGACGTCAAGTGGTAGGGTGCAAGCAGGTTCAAGTCGTGGAAGATGGCAAGAAGCAATATGATCCGCTGACCGGTACGCCGTTGACCCACGAAGCGTGTGACCAGCTGACCATCGTGCCCAAGACCGGTACGCTGAACGAAGAGCAGTTCGACGAGAAGGTAAAAAATCTCGTGACCTTCCTGGCCTACTCGGCCAACCCGGTCAAACTGCAACATCAGCGCATCGGTACTTATGTGCTGCTGTACCTGGCGTTCTTCTTCGTATTCGCCTATCTGCTCAAACGCGAATACTGGAAGGACGTGCATTGATCCAAACGTAAGGCAATTGCTGTTAATCTTGCGCGCCCAGCGGCATCTCTGAATACGTAGCAGTCTGGTTGTACCAGGCGTTACCGAGATGCTCCCTGGGCGCGCTCGTTTTTGAGCTTTCGATAATTTCAAGCGAGGAGGACCGCCATGGGCGTGACCAATCGGTTGGCCTGTTACTCCGACCCCGCCGACCACTATTCCCACCGGGTACGTATCGTGCTTGCAGAGAAGGGTGTCAGCGCCGAGATCATCAGTGTGGAGGCGGGCCGTCAGCCGCCGAAACTGATCGAAGTGAACCCTTACGGCAGCCTGCCCACCCTGGTCGATCGTGACCTGGCATTGTGGGAGTCGACCGTGGTGATGGAATACCTGGATGAGCGTTACCCGCATCCGCCTTTGCTGCCGGTGTACCCGGTGGCGCGTGCCAACAGCCGTCTGCTGATCCACAGGATCCAGCGTGACTGGTGCGGGCTGGTGGATGTGATTCTGGATACACGTACAAAAGAAGCCGTTCGCGTGCAGGCGCGCAAGGAATTGCGCGAGAGCCTGACCGGCGTTTCGCCGCTGTTCGCCGATAAACCTTTTTTCCTCAGTGAGGAACAAAGCCTGGTGGATTGCTGCCTATTACCCATACTCTGGCGCTTGCCGATACTGGGCATTGAACTGCCGCGGCCAGCCAAGCCGCTGCTTGATTACATGGAGCGCCAGTTTGCGCGTGAGGCTTTCCAGGCGAGTCTGTCTGGTGTCGAACGCGATATGCGCTAAGGCTTAAGGAGCCGTTGATGAACTCCAGTCGACCCTACCTGGTCCGCGCGCTCTATGAGTGGATTGTGGACAACGATTGCACCCCGCACGTGCTGGTCAATTCCGAATTTCCTGCGGTTCAGGTGCCGCAGGGTTTTGCCAGCGACGGGCAGATCGTCCTGAACGTGTCGCCCAGCGCCGTGCGCCACCTGCACATGGACAACGAAGCGGTAAGCTTCGAAGGGCGTTTTGGGGGCGTGCCCCATACGCTATACGTGCCGATTGGCGCCATCCTGGGGATTTACGCCCGGGAAAACGGTCAGGGCATGGTCTTTGATCTGGAGTCGCCTTTCGAGGACGACGAAACGGTCGAAGGCGAAGATGGCGATGACGTGCCGCCACCGGATTCCGAACCGCCGCGCCCGAGCGGTCGGCCGAGTCTGAAAGTGGTGAAGTAACAGGCTGTCGCATCACGCTGGCCGTAAACGTGCCTCGACCTGCGTCGGGGCATTTTTTTGCGCGCAGGATAAGGATGAAAGTCGTGACGGGACGGTGATCGTACAACCGCCATGGGCTATGATGCGTGTTCACGCTCACCGAGAAAGATGATTCATCATGGAAAACGCCAACGCCGCCCCACGTCTTCCCCGCAAGCGCCGCAGCCTTGCCCAGGAATTGGTCACGGTGTTGTCCGAGCAGATCCGCGACGGCCAGCTCAAGCGGGGCGACAAACTGCCCACGGAGTCGGCGATCATGGATGCCCATGGGGTCAGCCGCACGGTGGTGCGTGAAGCGATCTCGCGCTTGCAGGCGGCAGGGCAAGTGGAAACCCGTCATGGTATCGGCACCTTCGTGTTGGACACGCCCAGCCCGAGCGGTTTCCGGATTGATCCGGCCACGGTCGTGACACTGCGTGATGTGCTGGCGATCCTGGAACTGCGGATCAGCCTTGAAGTGGAGTCGGCAGGCCTGGCTGCCTTGCGCCGCAGCGACGAACAACTGGCGGCCATGCGCGCAGCCCTCGATGCCTTGAACGAAAGTGCGGCCCACGCCGGCGATGCCGTGGCATCGGACTTCGCCTTCCACCTGGAAATTGCGCTGTCCACCGGCAATCGCTATTTCACCGACATCATGACGCACCTGGGCACCAGCATCATTCCCCGTACCCGGCTGAATTCAGCGCGCCTGGCCCACGACGACCAGCAACACTACATGGGGCGCCTGAGCCGGGAGCACGAAGAAATCTACGAAGCGATTGCCCGCCAGGATTCGGACGCGGCACGCGCGGCCATGCGCCTGCACCTGACCAACAGCCGCGAACGACTGCGCCATGCCCATGAAGAGGCAGAAGCGCAGCGCGGTTGAGCGCTATACCAACCTAATGTGGGACCCGGCTTGTGTGGGGGCGGGGCTTGCCAATGATGACGGCGGCACAGTCGACAGAGATGTCGCCTGACCCACCGCCTTCGCAGCCTCGCCGGGGCTCGACAGCTCCCACAGGGGA